>MNFB01000028.1 GCA_001917995.1 Thaumarchaeota archaeon 13_1_40CM_4_38_7
GAGAAAATTTTTTGAGTTCTTTTTCATGAAGATGTCCCATTGCATAGTAGGTGAAATTTTTTGGAAGATCAGTTGTATTGAGCTCACCTGCAAATTTGTTTATTTCAGAAATTCCTTGATGAAGAACTAGAATTTTGTGGCCGCTATGATTTTTTGCTTCATTATGGGCCCCGGCAAAATCGTTCTCAAATGTGTGTATCTCACTTTGTCTGCGTTTGTCGTAGCCTAATATCAGTACATCTTTGTAATGTATGGGCTTGCCATTTCCAATGTATTGTGAGAATCCTAGATTATGGTACACAAATGAAACCGGAGTTGCTCTAATTCTACTAATGTCATGCTCCCCTAGGACAAAAAATGAATCAATGTTATTTTCTTTTAGTCGCTTTAGTGCATTTGCCAAGACAACAATGGCTTTTCCGCTTGGGTTAGGTACATGAAAAATGTCTCCAGCAAATACTACAAAATCAACATGGTCTTTTATAGAAACATTAACAGCTTGATTGAATGCAAGATACACATCTTCTTCTCGCTCTTCTGAATGGTATTGAACAAAACCAAGATGCGTATCAGAAATATGTGAAAATAACATTTCAATCTAGTAGGAGGTCTTTTTGAATCAGTCCTTGTGTCGATTCTTTTGCTATCTCTTTGAATTTATCTGTCTGGCTCCATTCAGAGACAGCATCCAAGTCTGAGCCGGTCTTTTTGCCTTTGACTTCGTCTACGTGTACAAGTGACGGTAGATTGACCCACTGTCCTATGAGTATAGCATCGCCTATATTCAGTGACGGAAGTTGATACAAGAGGTCTTTGCTTAGGGATTCGGCAGCTGAGGCAATCTGTTGTTGGTCATCGTCTTGAACTATCTTCATTATGGCAAGTGAGCCCATTTGACTGAGTACGTTGGGGTCTATGTTTCTGGGTCGTTGTGATACTATGCCAAGGCCGATTCCAAATTTGCGGCCTTCCCTTGCTACCTTTGATGCCCAGTATTTGGTATCCGTATGCTCTCCTTTTGGAACAAAGACATGGGCTTCTTCTATTATGACAAAGATGGGTGCAAGAAATCTGTGTGCTCTTTTGTGAGAATCCTTTCCTTTTCTTTCCCACACTGATTCTTTTCTTTGCTGTAATAATTCTTGCAGATAATATGACAGTGCGGCATTTGCTTGTCTTTCGCTAAGCTCTGCCACATTGAGCACATTTACTCTGCCTTCTTTGATCAAATCAACAGGGTCCCCACAATCTGGATCCAAAATATCTGAAAATCTATGCTTTGCATCATCAATTTTGTCAAGAACTCTGCTTGCGCTGTCTGCATATCCTTTTGTTGAATGACCATATGCAGAAACGCTTTCTTCTAATGCGGTCCAGAAGTCTTTTGCTTGCTTGACTGAATCCGTAAATGATTCCCGTAAGACACGTTGTTGTTTGTCAGCGTTTTCACGCAGTTCTATTACTTCAGCTAATTTGTCTCCAGGTAAGAGCCGTGGATTTATCTTTGTGGTCATGTAGTTGATCTTGGAAACATCAAGATTTTCATAGTCGTTGTGATAATCGAAAATAACCAAGGTCCCACTAAGTAACGAAAGGTGTTTTGCAATAAGGGACACTAGGTTGCTCTTGCCCATTCCAGTCATGGCAAGAATTCCAAGATGTCTTGAGACAATCTTGTTTACGTTTATTTGCGCTTCAATGCCGGTGTTTCTAAGAAGCGTTCCTATCCTAATCCATTCTTTTCCACCTGGACTGAAAATTGTTCCAAGGTCTCTTTCTGTAGCTTCTAAAATAGAGGTTCCAGGAAGTGGTGGAACAGCTGGGAGAACAACTTGGCCTTTCTGGAGTTTATCCAAAAATCCAAGAATTCCAATTTTTACTTTGTAGTTTTTGTCTCTTGAATTAAGATCAGCAACTTCCTTGCTTTCTATTGCTTCGTCAAAGTTTCTGACATCAGTGAGGGCCTCACTTGATATTATTGACTTTTCAACAAGGCCCAAAATCTTACCATTTTGTGAATCAATTATCACATATTCTCCTACTGATAATGGTCTTGATGACTGTGCTGATACATCTGTAGACTTGGATTCTCCAGTTACTATGCCTACTGTCAATTCAGTACCTCCCTTGAACCAACTTCATTTGCAAGTCCATATAGACTAACAAGTCTTGAAAGATCTGCGTTTGTTATCTTACAGCTTTCATGCGCAAGCTTTAGCGCATAAGGATATCCAGAAACACTATTTGTAGTCAACATGTCTAAAAGTGACTTTATTTCAGATTCGTTATGGTCTACTCCGAACAATTCCATCTTGATTAATGGGGTAGAGTCTCGGAGTCTTGCATATACATAAGAAACAACTTTGCCAGGCCCCAAGTCTTTGTCTACAAAAATCTTGCTAAACCCAGGTTTTTTCAATGCGTGATTATAGTAAAATATGTCACCAGCTACTGAACCTAGTTTTTCAAACTGCTTTCTTGCAGACGAAGTCTTTGATATGAACACCACATTGTGCCTTTTCTTTATGGCCAAAGTTATAGCCTGTCCCAGAGAAGATTGCCTTGTAAGAAACTGCGAATAAAGTGAGCCATCTAAGGCTATCAAGTCTGCCTCATTTATGGAGGCAATACATGCCTCTACTTCCATCTTGCTTGCCTGCGTCTCAAGTTCAGGAGAAGGCTGACCTAGACCTTGATTGTGGATTTCTTTTATTACTGTACCATCAGATTTGATAGAAATAGCCGTTACTACCCATAACTCCAAGCCTTGAAACTTTGTACTGTTGTAACTGCTGTCTATTCCTGCTATGACTGAATTGCGTTTTTGAGGGTTGTATTCCACCCAGTTGGCTTGTGCTGCTTGAATAATCTGCTCAAACCTCTTTCCTTTAAAGATGGATCTAGCTTCATCCCGCTTCTTTATGGCATCTCGGTATACGGTATTGAGCATAAAACTCCTTTGTATGCACAGATAAAATGTTTCGTGTTTGGAATAGATTTGTGCACAAGCTAACATATAATCAAGCTATTCATAATTGTCTAACATGGTTAGGCAATAATTGCAAACTGGATAACCATTATCTTCGTATTCTGCCTTACATCGTTTGCAGATCTTTTTCATATATATCTAATTAGGGCTCGACTTAATTTCATTGTCGGATGATACCAGCTAACTAATTTATGTGGTTATGGCCTAATACAGCCATGTTTGAAAACGAAAAGACATGGGCCAAATATGTAACAAACAACTCAACAGATGAATTTCATCAAAAATTTGATCAGGCAATAGAGCAGGAACGCAAAGACTTTGGCAAAAATTATCCTATGATTATAGCAGGAAAAGAAGTATTTTCTAATAATCAATTTCAGGTAAGATCTCCTGCGGATAAGAAACTAGTTCTAGCAAGTTTTCCTATAGCATCAAAAGAAGATACATTACATGCAATCGAATCTGCAAGCGAAGCCTTTCAAAAGTGGTCTATTGTTCCATATCAAAGAAGAGCACAAACATTTCGTGAAGTAGCAGACATTTTCTCACAAAACAAGTTTACCCTGGCTGCAATACTTAGCTTTGAGAACGGAAAGAACCGCTTGGAATCAATGGGGGATTTAGATGAGGCAATAGATTTCATGAGATTCTATGCTGAACAACTTGAGATAAACGAGGGATTTTCAAAAGCCACAAAGAGCGCTTATCCAAATGAAAAGACTCGTAGTGTGTTAAAGCCTTACGGAGTTTGGGGAATCATATCTCCATTCAATTACCCATCTGCTATTGCAATTGGGATGAGTTCAGGTGCATTGATAACAGGCAATACGGTTGTGCTAAAACCATCAAGTGACACACCAATTTCAGCATTCAAGTTTGTACAGGCAATATATCACAAGTTGTCCCCAGCTGTAATAAATTTTGTAACAGGTGCAGGCAGTATTGTGGGAAAGACCATTCTTGAAAGTCCGCTTGTCGATGGTATTGCATTTACAGGTTCGAAAGAAGTTGGAATGTCAGGATTTAGAACATTTGAAGAAAAGCGATCAAGACCATTCATTTCAGAAATGGGCGGAAAAAATCCAGCAATAATTGCAAAGACTGCTGATCTTGAAAAAGCCGCAGATGGTGTATTGCGTGCAGCTTTTGGTTATGGCGGACAAAAGTGTAGTGCATGTTCAAGGGTGTATGTGCAAAAAGATGTTGCAAACCAATTCCTTGAAAAATTAGCAGCAAAGACTAGATCACTGAAGATTGGAAAACCTTGGGAAAAAGATGTGTTCATCGGCCCAGTCATCAACGAAGCAGCAGTTAAAAAATTCCTACGCTCTTCAGAAATTGCAAGAAAAGATGGAAAAATAATCTGCGGAGGTTCTGTGTTGCCTGATTCACAATTTGGAGATGGAAATTTTGTTGAACCAACCATAGTAACTAATCTTTCCCAAGATCATGAATTAATAAGAGAAGAGCTTTTCCTACCATTTCTATGCGTTGAACAATTTGAGAGTTTTGACGAGGCTCTCCAATTGGCTAACAACAGTATCTATGGCCTTACTGCTGGAATCTTTAGCCAGGACAAAAATGAGATTGACGCTTTCTTTGAAAAAATTGAAGCAGGAGTCACCTATGCAAATAGGGCAGCTAGCGCTACAACTGGTGCCATGGTTGGGTCCCAGCCTTTTGTAGGATGGAAAGAGTCAGGAATCTCTGGCAAAGGAGCAGGTGGTGAGTACTACCTTATGCAATTTATGAGAGAACAGACTCAAACACGATGTGAGTGAAGAAAGGAGCTTCCAAGAAGCAAGATATTGCGTTTTCTCTCTTTTAGTCTTCTAATGGAATAAGGCAGCCAATTAGTCCCATAAGGAATGTATTCTGAAACTGAAAATCCTCCTTTTATTAGAACTGGTTTTAACTCATCACGTATTCCTTTCAACATTTGAAATTCAAACTTTTTTTGATGTATCTTTGCGAGATTTATGGCAAGCTCGATTAATTTTGAATCGTGGGTAGCAATTCCAAACTCATTGCCTTTAGCAAAAAGCATTTGTGCTAGTTTCTTGTAATTTTCATCAACTTCATGTCTTGTCTTGTATGCAATTTTTTTGTTCTCCCGATAAGCCCCCTTTACTAGTCGTATCTTGGCTCCTCTGCCAAGAAGAATTTCCAAATCATTTTCTGTGCGTTT
Organism: Thaumarchaeota archaeon 13_1_40CM_4_38_7; assembly: GCA_001917995.1. GTDB lineage: Archaea > Thermoproteota > Nitrososphaeria > Nitrososphaerales > Nitrosopumilaceae > Nitrosotalea. The sequence goes on from MNFB01000028.1 coordinate 5,178, forward strand.
TAAGTTGGCTTGAATTGCTAATCCAAGTCTTTCATATTTTTCAAATAAACTCAGATAAACCTTGATGGTGTCATCAGTATATTCAGATGATTCCATGTCTATCCAAACAAACGACTGTGAAAGTGGGGCCTTTTCCATAATGGTCTCAAAATTATTACGACACTCTTCAACGCCTAATGTTAAACCAATCTGTGTTGGCTTGACAGATATTCCACCTGATATCTTTTGTTTATGCAAGTTTAAAACTAGAGTAAGATATTCCAATACAGTATGGTCTATTTGTGACTTGGATGTACTATGCTCACCAAGTCTGTTTAGTATTGCATCCATGCCGTTTTTGTTTGCTTGAATAGCTGATTTTAACGCCTCATCTATGGTATCACCTGCTATCCATTGCTTTGCTATTCTAAACAGAAATTTTTCTATGAATGCAGATTCATGTTCTTCCAACTTCTTTCTCTATGATTTGCCACACAAATTGCATAATTCAATTTTGTGTCGTATAAGAACAGTCGATAACAGATTTAACAAGGGCAAGCACCAAGAAGATCTGGCTTGAAGCGAATAGGTCTCTTAGGGTGTGGCGCAATTGGTAAGGAGATCGCACTAGCAATAGATTCTGGGAAAATTCCCGCACAATTGACCCATATCTATGATTTTTCCAAGACTGCTTCTACTACACTTGCTAACAAATTGCAAAACAAGCCCCAGATAACAGATAATGTCAGCTTGCTAGCTGCTGCTCCAGTTGACCTCATAGTGGAAGCAGCATCTCAAGATGCCGTGAGGGATAATGCGCTAAGCATACTTCAGAATAGAAAAGATCTGATGATTATGAGCGTTGGCGCCCTTTTAGATGAATCAATATTTGAGATAATATTAGATGGTTGTAGGGATTTCAATAAGCATGTGTATCTTCCTTCAGGTGCAATAATTGGGCTTGATGGAATGCGCTCAGCAAAAGACGAGATCGAGTCAGCCGTTCTTGTTACTACAAAAAATCCAAAGGCACTAAAAGGAGCTAAATTTTTTGAGACATCGAAAATTGATTTGGATACAATAGAAAAAGCAACCACAATATACGAAGGAAGTGCACAAGAAGCGGTGACGCTGTTTCCTGCAAACATAAACGTAGCCGCAATTTTGAGCTTGGCAGGTATCGGTGGTAAAAAAACAAGCGTTAAGATAATTGCAGATCCTTCAACTGACAAAAACATTCATGAGATACAAGCCGAGGGAAAATTTGGAAGATTTTCTATTAAGGTAGAAAACGTTCCAAGCCCAAGTAATCCAAAAACAAGCAGACTTGCTATTTTATCTGCAATTGAATGTCTTAGAAAGATTTGTGGAGGTAATATTCAGATAGGAACTTGATTGGCAAATATTGCCATAATGTGTCCAGAATGTAATCAAATTTGTCAACTTCCTGATGCTTTAAATGGTGTGAAAGAGCAATTTTCTATGCATAAATGGATATCAAATCAGAAATTCTGCATTTAAAGAAAGAAAAGGGCGTATTGATTTTAGCACATAACTATCAGATTCCAGACGTTCAAGATATTGCAGACTATGTAGGAGATTCACTAGGGCTATCTAGGCAAGCAGCCAAGACTAGCTATAAGACGATTCTCTTTTGCGGAGTGCATTTTATGGCAGAAACTGCTGCAATTACGTGTCCCGACAAGAAAGTTCTAATTCCAGATCTTGCTGCAGGCTGTTCTCTTTCAGATACAATAACATCTGAGCAGTTGCGAAAATGGAAACATGAACACCCAGGAGCAGTAACAGTTGGCTATGTCAATACCACCGCTGAAGTAAAAGCAGAGCTTGATTATTGTTGCACCTCATCAAACGCAATAAACGTAGTAAAATCAATACCACCTGACAAAGAAATACTGTTTCTACCAGATATGTTCTTGGGTTCATATGTGGCAAAGATGACCAACAGAAAGAATATGTACATTTGGGCAGGAGAATGTCACGTCCACGCAGGAATAAGATCTCAAGATGTTCAAGAAAAACTAAACGAACTTGCAAATGCCGAATTTCTAGTACATCCAGAATGCAGTTGTACTTCATCAGTCATGTATGATATTGCATCAGGCGATTATGGAAACAGGCAGGTACAGATACTGTCTACTGAGGGTATGATGAACTATGCAAAAACCTCAAACTCAAAGAAGTTTGTAGTGGCAACAGAGACTGGAATATTATACAGAATGCAAAAACAAAACCCTGGTAAGGAATTCATCCCAGTATCAGAGGGCGCCGTATGCAAGTACATGAAAATGATAACCTTGGATAAAGTATATGCGTCTTTGAAGGAAGAAAAGTACGAAGTTAGAGTTCCCAAAAATATTGCTCAAAAAGCGCGATTAGCAATAGATCGCATGCTGGCAATTAGCTAACCTCCAGACTCAAGTCTAGACCAGAAACAGAACTAGTCAATTTTCCAACAGAAATCATATCGACTCCAGATTTTGCGTATGATTTTATGTTATCTGTATAAATTCCGCCAGAAGCTTCTATTTTCACTTTATTTCGTAAACCAAGTCGCTTTAAGACATTGATTACTTTTGAAATTTGTAAAGGGCGCATATTATCCAACATGATTATGGAAGCTCCTTCCTTTGCTGCAGTTATTGCATCCTGAAAATTTTCAACCTCAACTTCTATTTTTTTGTATTTTCTTTTTGCTTGTCGTACTAGATTTAGTAACGAATCTGATCCAGCTATGTGATTGTCCTTTATCATTACCATTTCATCTAAAGACATACGATGTTTATGACCTCCACCAATTTCAACTGCCTCTTTGTCAAATATGCGAAGACCTGGTGCAGTCTTCCTAGTTGAATACAATGAAACCCTTGGGTTGACAGTGCGAATCAGCCTCACTAGAAGATTGGTCTGAGTTGCTATCCCGCTCATTCTTGACAAAAGATTGAGCGCGGTCCTTTCGCATGATAATATGGAGTATGCAGGCCCTGAAATAGTCATAATCTTTTCGTTAGGTTTTACTTTCCATCCATCTTTTTTCAGAATTTTTACTCTACACTTTTTTGAGACGAAAATCTCTCTTGCATATTGTACTCCTGCGATTATTCCTTCTTGGCGTGAAATTATGTCTGCATGGATCTTCTTTCTAGGCAGAAGATTGCTTGTAATGTCTCCCTTGCCAATATCTTCTGCAAGAAACGTTTCTAGAGCTTTCTTTGCACTGGCGTGCAATCTAAGTTACCTTGAGTGCGTATTTTCCTTTTTCTGTTATTCCCAAAGATTTGGCAACAACAGAATTTATCGGGTCAACAATAAGAACGGCACCACGCCAATCCGGTGTCAGGTCTGATGATTTGCATATTGGACAAACTTTGCCAACTGTTACAAATTTGCATTTACGACAAGCCATCTCCCTGACCATTTGTTATCACTTTGCCTCTACTGTCTTCTTGGGTTTTTCTGGTTGTGTGTGCTGTGATTTTGTTTTTTCAGGTTGTGCTTGCGCTGATTTTGCTTTTTCAGACTGTGCTTGTGCTGACTTGGATTTTTTTATTTCTTCTTCTATCCACTCGTCTGCACCTAGAAATGGCTGCCTGCATGTTATTCCTACTTTCATTGCGGCTGTCTTTCCAAGTGATACTGCAGTAATTCTTGCTCTAAGTGTTGTTCCAATCTTCATTGTTCTGCCACTTTGATTAGCTAATACCATTCCAGATTTGACGTCGCTTTTTAGATAGTCATCCATGATTTGTGAAAGGTGCAAAAGTGCATCAGTAGCTCCAATTCTGACAAATGCTCCAAAGTCAGTAATTTCAACAATCTCGCCTCTTACAATTTCTTGAAGTTTTGGATAGAATGTTAAAGCTGAAAACTCTACTCTGTGATATGTGCCACCATCACCAGCTATGATTTTTCCCATTTTCTCTACCTTGGTATCAAGTATCATTATGACATATCCAAGTTCTGGGTTTATCATGCTCTCGTACTTTTCTCTCAAAATAGTGATTGATGCTTTCCTTAGTGATTCGCCAAACAATTTAGGGGGAATTCTAACTACATCAGTAAGGGTTGATATAGAAAACATCCAAAAAAAGTGATAAAAATTGAATTTATGAATCTTTGGATAGATTGAATGCTATTTTTGCCTATGTTTAAATATCGTCTTAAGACTTTTTTATCAGATGGTATCAGTTGACCAAATACTGCAGACATTGGGTACTGTAATTGACCCAGATCTCAAAAAAGACATTGTATCAATGGGTATGATTAAAGATCTTGAAATAAACGGTAATGCTCTAAAATTTACGTTGGAGCTAACTACTCCCGCATGCCCCTTCAATGATCAAATAGAACAAGATGTCAGAAACGCCGTTTCCACAATTAATGAAATATCAAAAGTTGACATCAAAGTAACAGCTAGGGTGATGGAAGGTCGTGCACTTAGCATAGACGAAATGCTTCCTACAGTCAAAAACATTATTGGTATTGCTAGTGGAAAGGGCGGAGTGGGAAAGACTACTGTTGCAGTCAATTTGGCATTGGCTCTTTCTCAAACAGGAGCCAAAGTGGGTGTTCTTGATGCTGATATTTATGGTCCAAGCGTACCGCTGATGCTAGGAATGGGCAAATCTGTAATGGAAGTCGATAATAACAAATTACAGCCAGCTGAAACACACGGACTCAAAGTTGTGTCATTTGGATTCTTTGCAGACCAAGAGCACCAAGCAGCAATTTACAGAGGTCCCATAATTTCCGGGATTTTAAAACAATTCATTGTTGACACTAATTGGACTGATCTTGATTATCTTATTGTTGATCTTCCACCAGGTACAGGAGATATACCATTAACTCTTGCTCAGACAATTCCAATCACGGGAATTGTGGTTGTTACTACTCCGCAGGAAGTTGCAAGCAATGTGGCAGTAAAAGCATTTGGCATGTTCCAAAAACTCAATATTCCAATTATGGGAGTTATAGAAAATATGAGCTATTTCAAGTGCCCGAATTGCGATGCCAACCACCACATTTTCGGAAAAGGTGGTGCTAAGAAAATGAGTGAAAAATACAATCTACCATTCTTGGGTGAGATCCCACTAAACCCTGGTATAATGGAGGGCTCGGACACAGGAAGACCAGTACTTGTTACTGATCCGAATTCTCCACATGCTCAATCATTTATGACTGTGGCAAAGAACGTAGCGGCCCGATGTAGCGTAATTGCCGCTCAGTTAAACGAAGAGATGAAGGCTGAAGTAGCTACACAAAAATAGAACAAAACAAAGTTATCTTGTGCATCTGCCTGAACGCTTACGCGATAATTTAAGAAAACCACTCGGCGTTTTACTGGTAGACTCAGAAGTAACAAAAGAAAACATTTTAAAAAAAATCTCAAAGGACTCATTGCTAATTACAGTAGGTGACGCTAGTACTGAAAAGATGATCAAGTTTGGAATCAATCCAGCACTTCAAATCGTAGATGCATTAGAAAAAAGAAACAAAAGAGAACTTCCTAAAGGTATTGTGGCAACCTTACTTTACTGTGCAAATCCTCCCGCAGAAATTACCGAAGAAAGCATTGCTACAATAAAAAAAGCATTCAAAATGGAAAAACCTGTAAGAATAATAGTTAATGGAGAAGAAGACTTGCTTGTAATTCCAATTGCGATATTTGCACCGGAAAACGCCATTATTTTATACGGACAACCTAACGAAGGCCTAGTAATTGTAAAGGTTACGCAGGAGATACGAGATAAGGCCAAGATGATTATGGATTCTATGAATTAATTGGGTGATGAATGTGTATTTCCAAAGGTATTACATACGATTGCGTATATGCTGCCGATATTATCACTACGTAGATGAAAATACTTGTAGTTGACGATAACAATAGTATAACACAATTACTTTCACAGTTTTTCAAAGCGAAAGGACATGATTGTGTAACCACAAACAGCGGAAAAAAGGGATTGACGCTATGTCTTAATAATAAGTTTGATGCGATCATATTGGACCTGGCTATGCCAGATTTCACAGGCGCAGATTTTCTTGATTCACTTAATCAAACAGGAAAAATCGAAAACCAAAAAATAGTTGTGATGACCGCACTGCCACTAGGTGATGTCAAACTAGGAGACCATCATCATGGAATTTGTGAAGTGTTATCGAAACCATGCAATCTAGGTGTTCTTATGAAAACTCTGACATCATTAACCGCAGTTACGTAATGCTCTTTGTCTCTCTCAAAAATCTTCTGTACTAATTTTCCAAATTTGAAATCATAATTAGAGGATATTAAAACGTGGTCTTCCTGAATTCAAGGCAAGTATGTATTAAGAAATACATACCAGTTCTATTTAGGGAAAAAACGTTCTTTCGTATATGGACAGACAAGTGCACAGACTATATCATGAACCAAATAATCAAATAATTATTTTGGTGATATGAAATGAGAATCGGTCTACAAATTGCCATCGCAGCATCCATGTTTACTGTCATCATGACAGCTATTGGGTATGTTTTATTGGTTCAATTGAATAAAGCGGATCCGATCAAAATGGAGGAATTAACCAAAAATATCACACCAATATTCTCATTTGGCATTTTCATCTTTATAGTCATGGCAGGTACCATGACCTTTTTAATACATTCTATTACAAATCCAGTAAAAAAACTGCGAGACGCTGCAGATAAAATTGCACGCGGAGATCTGGATGTTAAAATATATCCAAAAGGAACTGGCGAAGTTCGTGACCTAGCCATTTCCTTCAAAACTATGGTAAATACACTTAGGAAATCTGGAGATCTTCAAACTACGGCTGCAGAAAAATACAAAAACCTCTATGAAACCTCGCCATTTCTATATCGCACAATCACTTTGGATGGACTTATAGCGGAGTGTAACAAGTCATATGCGGAACGTTTGGGATACACGGTAGAGGAAGTTATTGGGACGCATTATAACAAGTACACAGCCCCTAAGGATCTTAAGGCCATGACAGATTCGTTTGAAAGGTGGAAGCTGACAGGAATAGCTAAAGATATTGAAATTTGGCTCAAAACCAGAGATGGAACCACTTTTCCGACACTTATGACTATAAGCAATTTTTATGATGAAGATGGTAGCGTGATTGGGCGTAACTCCATTATTAGAGACATTTCAGAAATTTACGAAGCAAGAAAAAAACTAGAAAAAGATGCATTAATGGAATTACAACTTACTGAAATTAAAAAGATGGAGAAACTAAAAGATGAATTTGTTTCCATGATGACGCATGAATTGAAAACCCCTCTCACTCCAATAATGGGTCACTGTGAAATGCTGAAAGAATCTGGGTTACTTGGTGATCTTAATCAAGTTCAGTTAGACTCAATTAATACAATCCATGAAAATGCTCATAGATTGGAACGACTAATTGGAGATGCAATGCTAGCCCAGAGATTGGAAATTGGCCAAATGAACTTTGATAAGCAGAAATTTGAGGTGACGAAATTAATGAGTGAGATACATAATGACTATTCCAAAATCATGAAAGAAAAACAAATCGAATTTGTAAATTCAACACATGGAAATTTGATTCTATGGACTGATAAGAATAGAATCAGACAAGTAATTGATAACCTAATTCAGAACGCGGTAGACTTTACTCCCAAAAATGATGGCAGGATCGAGATTGGTGCAAGGAATGAAGATGGCAAGATTGTCTTTTACGTAAAGGATAACGGAATGGGTATTCCAAAGGAAGTGCAACCAATTATGTTTAAAAAATTCTATCAGGTTGATGCCTCACATAGGAGAAAGCACAAGGGGACAGGACTTGGGCTTGTGATCTGTAAAGGAATAGTCGAAGGTTTAGGCGGTGGAATATGGTTTGAAAGTGAACCTGGAAAAGGTACGAGCTTTTACTTTGCTATTCCAGAGGAAGTATTATGGCAGAATAAATTGACCTAGGAAGTTTGGTTTACACCTATGGGATAACTATTAGTATCATTTCTGCTATGAATAAGACAGTGAATTAATTACATGCATCTTTTGTTGATCGAAGACAATGATAGTATATCAGGCATGATTGCCCAATATCTAAGGCTAAAGGGACATGATTGTATAGTTGCTGATAATGGAAAGGACGGACTGGCCCAAATTTTATCTAATAACTATGATGTCGCACTACTTGATTTAGCTATGCCAGAATTTAGTGGATATGACGTCATAGAGTCTCTTGAAACGACGGGAAAGTTAAAAGAACAGAAATTAATTGTATTAACAGCATCCTCTATTACTGAAGGCAAAATGAAAGAATTGGAAAAAAGGGGGGTGTATACATGCATAAAAAAACCAGTTCAGCTAAACGACCTTATGAAAGTTATTCAATCCTGCGTCGATGCTTGAACTTGCACTGGCCTAAAGGTAACGTATCCATTGAAATGGCCTAAAGTACAGGAGAAGGGGAATGATGACACGGTGGCTGTATGATCTATGATTAAGCTACACAAGTTCTGACCCTAAATAACCATTTTTTTGGTTAAGATGAAAAAATATACAACATCTGGTATGATGGTTGACAACCTAAATTAAACCAGGATTTTAAAAATTAGAATTCATGAAGCTTGATTCTAGCCTTCGCTTGAAAATATTGGAAAAAGTTGGAATCTATTCAAACAGGTTCGGAATTGAGGAACCAAAGGTGTTGTTAACTACACGAGAAGTTCTTAACATGCCAAAAGAGATCACACAGGGTAGGAGAACTTCGGCTTACAAATACTTGGGGGTATCTTATCTTCAGCATAATCTTGTCTTTATAAACATGAGAAAGATCTCCGATGAAAAAACACTTGAAAACACTATAGTTCATGAATTAATTCATATGAGATTTCAATATCTGAGTCATGGAAAAAGATTCAATAAATTAGTAAGACATGGACTAGCTGGAAAAACTTTTTCGCCATACAAGAAAAGAAAAAAGTAGTGCAAATGTTCTAAAATGATTTATATTTACCACAAATAGGCAAAAACGTAGTAAATGACGCCTGAGAAAATAATTCCTGTTGGTGCGTCAATTGTTGCTTTCATTATTGCTGCAGTCCTTGCAGCATGGGTATCTAAACAAAAACCTGGAACACAACAGATGCTAGATATTTCAAATGCGGTGGGTGTAGGTGCAATGGCATTTTTGAGAAGAGAGTTTAAAATTGTTATTCCAATAGCCATAGGTCTTGCAGTCTTGATTGGTGTAGTATTGCCATCACCAAATGGATTGCCAACTAACGGTATTGCTTTTGCAGTTGGTGCCGGGCTTTCTGCCATTGCAGGATTGATCTCACTTAAAATCACAGTCAAGGCCGCGGTTCGTGCTGCAAACGCATCAGGAAAAGGACTTGGACATACCTTTGCCCTTGCCTTTAGAGGCGGAGCAACAGTAGGCCTTGCTGTACCAGCTATGGCCCTTTTGGGTATAAGCTTACTTTATTTTGCATATCCAGATCCTATCACAATTGCAGGGGTTGGTATAGGTGCTAGTTTGATTGCCTTGTTTATCAGGGTAGGCGGAGGAATTTTCACAAAGGCTGCGGACATGGGTGCAGACCTGGTAGGAAAAGTAGAAGCAAATATTCCAGAAGATGACCCAAGAAACCCTGCAACTATTGCTGATAACGTAGGAGATAATGTAGGAGACGCAGCTGGAATGGGTTCAGATATTTATGAATCATATATAGTAACCATGCTTGCATCATTACTAATCGCTGCACTGATTGGGACTCCTCAAAACTTGCTTTATCCGATGTTAATTGGTGCCTCAGGATTGTTTGCATCTATCATTGGTATTGCAACAATAGGCCCAAGAAAGATGACCGATGTCAACAAGCCGCTTGCCAGTGCCTTTTATGTTTCTGCTGCAATAGCAATTGCACTTAATTTTGTTTTCACATATCTTTTCCTTGGTCATACTCAGATTGCATATGCGCTGTTTGGTAGTACAGTGATAGGAGTTATTCTAGTACCAATAATACAGAGGATCACAGATTATTTTACAAGCTACAGATTCAAGCCTGTCCAAGAAATTGCCGAATCTGCAAAATGGGGATATGCATCACTTACACTAATGGGAATAATACAAGGAATGCGTTCAACAGGTCCCTTTATGATTGCCATTACTGTTGCACTAGCCACATCATATGTATTGGCATCGTCTGCAGCCCCAGATCCTTCTCAAGCTGCACTTTATGGAATCTTTGGTACCTCACTTACTGCAATGGCAATGCTAAGCCTTGCAGGGATTGTGTTGAGTATAGACGCATTTGGTCCTATCAGCGACAATGCCGGTGGAATTGTAGAAATGACAGGTATGGGAGAAGAAAATCGTAAAGTTACAGATGAAATTGATGCAGTAGGAAATACAACAAAAGCAATAACCAAAGGTTTTGCAATTGCAAGTGCAGGTCTTGCTGCTCTTGCCATGATTCAAGCATTTCAGTATGAAGCAGGAAAAATATTTCATCACACTTTCGATTATAGTCTCTCAAATCCAGCAGTAGTTATTGGATTGCTTGTAGGGGGTTTATTGCCATTCTTTATCACTAGCCAACTTATATCCGCAGTTGCAAGGGCAGCTTCTAAGATGGTTGAAGAAGTAAGACGACAATTCAAAGAAACTCCAGAAATTCTAACAGGTAAAGCAAAACCTGACTATGCAAAATGCGTTGATGTTGCAACCGTGGCTTCATTACGCGAGCTTTGGAAATCTGCAACCATTACAATTGCAGCTCCCATAGTACTTGGTATAGTTTTGGGCCCATCTGCAGTAGTAGGACTACTAATGGGTGCAGTAATTACAGGAATTTACTTGGCTTTCCATCTTGCAAATACTGGTGGTTCGTGGGACAATGCCAAAAAGTACATGGAAATTAACAAGCAAAAGGGAACTGAAGAGCACAAGATTGCAATTGTTGGAGATATCATAGGAGATCCTTACAAGGACACTGCTGGACCGGCACTCAATACGGTCATAAAATTACTGAATACTGTAGCCATTGTCTTTGTTTCCGCATTTATTGCACTTGTAGTTCTCTAGCTGCGAACTCTGTCATCTAACCATGGTCATATCAAGCTCATCTATCTGAGCTTCGATGGTCTTTTTCATGGCATCACTATGTTCAGGACAGAATTTGAAGAAACCATCAACCGTCTCAAAGCAGCCGCAAATCCACCTAGTCTGGATTTCTCCTTCCACTGTAAGTTTATTGTAGGTGCCTTTTTTGGTCACAGGTTCACCTAAGTGAATCATTCTAAAAAGATTTTGCAAAAATAGTAAAAGGATGCAAAAAATATGGCTAAGGGCAGCCTTCCATCTTCTGGATAAAGTATCCTTTCTTTTGGATCTCGCTGGCAATTGGCTCTGGGGCGCCTTGCGAGTGACAAAACTGGCACTCTTCGGTTGTTACGTGCGCATCTCCCTCGCCTATGGTCTTTAACCACTCTTTTGCATATGAAATTGCCTTTTGATGATCCTTGACACTAGTTATGACGTCAAAGTGCATCGTGTGTCCATCGCCTGCCTCTACATATGTATCATATACGTGAATTTCCATATTTTTGAATCAAAACCAAGGGATATTTATTCTAACTTGAACAAGTTTTTATTAATGATGTATCAGGTGATAGTCGATCTTCCGAAGATTAAGAATATAGAACTGGAACTAGACGATAAAATTGCACCAAAGACTGTGCGATCTTTTCTTGACTGTTTGCCGCTAAGTGTTGGAATTAATGTATGGGGAGAAGAACTTTACACCGACGAAACTCCGGTTAACATGGGCCCAGAAAATTCAAAATCGTTAGTTGAATTAATGGACGTTGCGTACTGGCCGCAAGGTAGGGCTATCTGCCTGTTTTTTGGGCCAACCCCGATAGGCAATAAAGATGAGATAAAACCATACTCTCCAGTAAACGTCATAGGCAAGATAAGGGAAGCTGACAAGACACTCTTACAAGACATCAAGGAAGGAACTAAAGCGACATTTAGAGTAAAATAAAATCTTTTAGGTAACCTACGCGTACTATTTGTCATTGTGGGGCCTCAAGGCTGAATTAAAATGTAAGGAATGCAACGCAACATTCGTAGATAAGGAACATCTTGAGAGACACAAAAAGAGCATACACCACAAAACCTAGGATATTGTTACAACAACAGGTATAATTCCAGATTCAAAAACATAGGCCTCAAATTTGTTTTCAACATTTGAAAAGATAATCCAAGGGACAGGATTGCTTTCCATGTATTTTTTGTCCGTGGCAGAAGGATATGCAGCAGAGTGTGGATGAGAATGAAAAATTCCAATGACATCCAACTTCCTTTTCTCTGCTTCGCTATATGCTTGAATCAGCTCTTGATTAGATATTGTAAAAGTGACAGGCGAATTTTCAGTGTTTTTCGTTAGGAATATCTCTCTTATTATTACTCGTTTACCTTCAATTCTTCCAAACAAAATCGCACATGATTCGTTTGGGGCACATTCTTGTGCATGTCTAGTAAGAATATCTATGTGATTTTTTGAAAGAACTATTTCTTGTTGTAATTTCATCCTACTGTTACTTTTCCAGTCATCCAGGGATGGACTTGACAGAAATAATCAAATGAACCCGCAGAACTAAATGTGTACTCAAATGTCTTGTTGGATTTTATCAGACCACTATCAAACATTTTTCCAAATTCATTATCTGATGGTTTCCCATCAGTAACAGTGTGTGAAACACTATCATCATTGGTCCACACAACTGTTGTACCAATTTTAACATCTATTTCTTGAGGATCAAAATATTTCTGTCCCACTTTTTGTGTTGATGCGCCGCTTGGAATTGTAACATTTGCAACTTCCATCTTTGTAGCATTTGTGGCTACCATCTTTGTAGCATTTGCACTTGGCTTCGCCTGTCCTGTTATAACAATTTTACCAGACATAAAGGGATGGACAGTACAGAGATAATCGTATTCTTTTACATCAAGCTTTGATGTATCAAGTTGATATTTCTTGCCTGCAGAAATGATGCCTGAATCAAAGATAGAACCATCTGGCGCGTTCGTTACTGTGTGAGCAACATTGTCATTGTTGGTCCATTCTATTATGTCGCCTTTTGGAACCGAAACAGTAGCTGGATTGAAGCTGGGGTTGCCTTGCACTGAAGCATTGAGAGGAATCTCAACTGGAATTATGGGCGCAGTAGGAGCTGGCGGAATGGTTTGTGTAGTTGTTGCATTTTGAGGATGCAAAGAGAACTGGGCTCCAGGTCCTATGAAACCTAGTGCAGTATAAGAACCAATTCCAACTGCCATGGCTGCCACAAATATTATTGCAATAGGCTTGAAATATTGTGGCATTTTCATGGAGGTAAACGCAATCACAATTGAAGGTACAAGTATGACAAGCAAGACCCCCACGAATCTTGGCAATGATGTCACAACAGTATTAAGACTTAACGCATATGCTCCAACTGATCCACTTATTCCAAAAATCACAAGAGTTGTAGCCTTTGCTTTTCCACTTGTAGAAATTCCGCCATTTAGTATTCCAGCTGACAAAAATACCAGACCTACAAACATGGTCAAACCTGAAAGTGCTTGCATGCCTGTAAGAAATGTGTTTGCTATGCCCATGTAAGATAAAATCACACCTGCAAGACCAATCGCAGTTAGGCCCATTCCAGGCATCATAAGGTCCCAGTCGCTCATTTGTGGTAGTTCCATGAGGTGAGATACTTAATTCTTTTGAACCTAATTGGTAAACTTCGAAGAAATTAAATTCCCAGCAAGTCCGCTAAGACAGGTGGGATTAAAAGAAGTACTTGAAATATCAAAACCGCGAATAATAGTTTTACTTGTTATTACAGCAATAACATCGATGTATGCTGCAAGTAAATTCATAGGTCCAGCTCTAAATTACACAAGCCTTTTACATATTATCATAGCAGGTTCACTTGCATCAGCTGGTTCTAGCGCTTTGAATCACTACTATGATAGAGACATCGATCCACTGATGAAAAGAACCAGTACAAGACCAATTCCTTCTGGGAGAATGTCGGCAAAAAGTGTACTGGTATATGGTCTTTTCGTAAGCTGTATCTCTGTAATCTATGCATGGTTCACATTAAATCCAATTTCATCATTTTTCATCGCACTAGGAATTTTCTTCTATGTAATAATATACACGGTTTGGCTTAAGCGCAACAATTCATCTAACATTGTAATTGGCGGTTTTGCAGGAAGTTGTGCAGCCATGGCAGGCTGGTCTGCTGCAACAGGCTCAATGGACATACTTGGTGCGCTTGTAGGCATGTTGGTCTTTGCATGGACTCCATCTCACTTTTGGTGTCTTGCAATGAAGATAAAAGATGATTATGCAGAAGCGAGAGTTCCAATGTTACCTGTACTGATAGGCATGCAAAAAACTTCAAAGTACATTCTAGTCAACACTGCAATACTGCTTCCATATTCTTTATCACTTGTGGCATTTGGGCTAGGATATGTTTATCTTGTGATGGCTGTCGCATCTGGGGGGTTGATGTTGCTGTATCATTACAAGCTTACCAAAAATCCAACAGCTGACTTTGCATGGAAGGCATACAAGGTCACTGCACCTTATCTTACCATAGTATTTGTAGGGATTGCACTTGATGCAGCGTTCCACTTTCCGGTTATAAAATAAATTATTCTGAAATATCTTGTTCTTGTTGTACGCCTGGAAATCCTGCTTCGTATTCTTTTTCTAGGCTCTCCCTGTTTTGTCTTTCTATCTCGTCTTGTCCTTCTTCTTTTTCTGCTATCTCGATTCTACGCTCGTCTTTTGTTAGCCAACTTACTTTGATTAGGCCAAAAATTTCTAGATTAAGCAGAGTCTTGTTAAACTCATCTTCTGGGATGGATATGCCAGCTTTGATTAGGGATTTTGATAGCTCTGAATCAGTCAACGAACCTGCGTTCTTTATTGTTTCATATACTAAATTTCTAAGAGGCATTGTCATGTCTAACCATAAAATGCCTTGTCAATTGGCTTTGGTAGGGCATATGATATGCTGTCTTTGACAGATGTATACCAATCCTCGACATTCTTTGTTATTGATGGTTTTACAATTTTCAAGGCAGCGGCAAAATCTGTGCTGTTAACTTTTGGAGTGTCATTTCGCATGGCCTGGACTGCAGCCTCTCTACATACTGCAACTATGTCCGCACCGCTGTACCCTTTTGTTGCTAGTGCAATTTCCTTCAAATCTACATCAGATAGTGGCATCTGTTTTGTAAGTATCTTGATTATCTCAAATCTTCCTTTTTCGTCAGGAGGCTGTATGAAAAGTAACAAGTCCAATCTACCCGGTCTAATTAATGACGGGTCAATCAAATCAGGTCTATTTGAAATTCCTACCACCACTACTCTTGAAGCTCCTCCATCTTCCATCTCAGTGAGCAATTGGCTGAGCAGTCTCTCACCCACACCTCCGTCTTCGATTGATTTTGCTCGTGCCAGTGAATCTAATTCGTCAAATATTATTATACAAGGTGATGATGCCTTTGCCTTTCGGAAAATTTCCCGGATTGCTTTTTCCGATTCTCCTACCCACTTTGATAAAATTTCAGGCCCTCTGACAAAAATCATGTTGGCTCCACTCTCTGTTGCAAGTGCTCTTGCAAGCAACGTCTTTCCACAACCTGGTGGCCCATAAAGTAATGCGCCTTTTGGAGGCTTGATCCCCATCTTTTGGAATTTCGCAGGCTCTTTTATTGCAGTTATCAAATTGTCATTTAGAGTTCTTTTTGCATCATCTATACCACCTACATCTTTCCACCACACTTTGGGGCTTTCAACATAAAACTCTCTCATGGCAGTAGGAACAATTTCATGCATCGCATCGTAAAAGTCCTGAAGAGTAATTCTCATAGTTTGCAACACCTCTGATGAGATCTTTTCTGTTTCTGATTCTATTTCTGGCAGGTAATTTCTAAGAGCTTTCATGGCAGCTTCTCTACAAAGTGATTTTATGTCAGCACCAGTATATCCATGAAGTTCTGCCGCAAGTGTTTTTAGCTCAACGTCTCCTGCAAGCGGCATACCCCTTGTATGTATCTGTAAAATCTCTAATCTCCCATCAACGTTTGGAACTGAAATTTCAATTTCCCTATCAAATCTTCCAGGTCTTCTTAATGCAGGGTCAACACTTTCTGGTCTGTTTGTTGCTCCTAGTACGATGACATTTCCTCTGTCAGTTAGACCGTCCATCAAAGCTAAAAGCTGGGCCACTACTCTTTTTTCTACATCACCATACGCCTCTTCTCTTTTTGGAGCAATCGCATCTATTTCATCAATGAATATTACACCTGGTGCATTATCCTTTGCTTCCTTGAAGATATCTCGCAGTCTTGCCTCTGTTTCCCCGTAATACTTGTTCATTATCTCAGGCCCATTAATGGAATAGAAATTAGCTTCAGACTCACTTGCAAGCACTTTGGCTATCAAAGTCTTACCACAACCTGGTGGGCCGTACAAAAGAATTCCACTGTGCGGCTCTATGTTTAGTCTGCTAAATACCTCTGGATGCTTGAGAGGCAATTCGACAATTTCTCGCATTCTCTTTGTTTGTATCTTAAGACCGCCTATTTCTTCATAGGTAACTCTTATTTTTTTGTCAATTGAGGTCTCTGTAAGAATTGTAAGGGAGGTTGCACGCTCTATCTTGGCTACTGCTTTAGGTGATATCTTGTGAATCTTAAAATCCATTGAATTGCCTAAAATCATGACCGATATCTCGTCTCCTTCAGAAAGTGGCAACCCCTTGAGTCTGTTTTTGACAAAATCTGTAAATTCCTTGTCCACTGTGACATTTCCGTTGACTGGCATTAGGACTACACTTTTTGCAGGTTTTGCTACAACCTTTCTTACATTTACAAGGTCATTGATTCCTATACCTACATTTTTCCTAGTCTGTCCGTCAATTCGTATGACATCTGGGGCCTTGTTTTCATCATCTGCTGGCCACACAATGGCACAACTTGATCTCTTTGCTATGATCTCTATCATGTCGCCTGGCTCTACCTTGAGAAATTCCATTGCTTCAGGCTCTATTCTAGCGCGTCTTTTACCTACGTCTCTTTGTTTTGCTTCCCCAACCCGCATTTGAAGCAGTTCGTCTTTTTTTACCAAAAATCCACCTACTTTATATCAACCGACGTTCGGCTCAAGCCCAGCACTTCGAACTCGCCTACACCTTCAACTGATCGGACCATGTTTTCAAGAGA
>MNFB01000054.1 GCA_001917995.1 Thaumarchaeota archaeon 13_1_40CM_4_38_7
CGCTGAAAGATTTGATAAAAGAGTCATACTATCAAAATTCATGTGCTCTTGGCCGCCAAACATCAAGAAAGGAATACAGCTAGAAGGATTTGGTGCACCTGGCGGCCCCGGCTCAAGACCATGGGGATCCAGTCCTTTGGCTCTCAGCAACAGTTCATGCTATACAACCGGCACTTTGCAGAAAGCAACGACGATTAGTTTCGCTACAGCGGACCTTTCAAACTGGAAGGTTGTACATAAGTCGTCGCTACCCCCGCTTGAAACTCAAATAAAAATTGGACCTGGGGAGGGGGTACGCTTTTGGATTCTTGTGTTGGCATTAGGTTCTGAGAGTGCATATGATGCGGCGCTCATATCCAAATCCAAGGATTTTGAGAAAGGGATTCTTCTAAAGAAGGGAGAAATGTCAGAGTGGCTTTTTGAGGATTTCACTCTTGACAGCAAGAAAACGATCAGGGGCTCGTTTAGAATGAAGCTCATAGATATGGGTTTGAATAGCAAACTCCAA
Source organism: Thaumarchaeota archaeon 13_1_40CM_4_38_7 (assembly GCA_001917995.1). GTDB lineage: Archaea > Thermoproteota > Nitrososphaeria > Nitrososphaerales > Nitrosopumilaceae > Nitrosotalea. The sequence continues at coordinate 509 of MNFB01000054.1, forward strand.
GGCTTCAGGCTGTTTGTCTCACAAATCTTCCCTCTAAAGGGTTGGACTTTTCCGGAAGATATCGCCATGGACCTGATTAATGAATGTGGACCTTTCCTTGAATCTATTAGCCATTTTCCATATGCATTTGGTTGGGTAGATGAATCTACATATTTGGATGATGTCTCTTACCAGGCAGAATGGCTGAGCAAGGCTGCGAAATACTTGATGTCAAAGAATGGCTGGGACCTATATATGACACACTGGCATGGAATAGATAATACGCAGCATGCTTTTCTTAGATTTGATAAATCAGTACTTACAGAGGAGGAATCAAAAATATCTGATAGAGTCGTAATGAGATCATATGAGATTGCAGATAAGTTGGTGGGTGACATGGTAAATTCGGCAACTAGATCTGCAACGGAAAGCATGGGTAGTACTAGTGAAAAGAATGATGACACATACATATTTGTTATATCTGACCATGGCCAGGTGATGGGTACAAAAAGATTCTTTATCAACCAGTACCTGTATCAGCGCGGTTTCATAAAGCTCAAAAGGGATCCGACATCTGGGAAAGTGGTAATTGACTGGCAGAACACACAGGCATTCGCACAAGGAATGGTCAGCATCTACATTAACTTGAAGGGAAGGGAGCCAGAAGGTTCTGTGACACCCGGAGATGAGTACAATGCTGTTTCAGAGAAATTGATTGACATGCTCTATGATATGAAAGATCCAGCTACTGGAATAAGAATTGTCTCTCTCGCTCTACGCAACAAAGACTGTGAATTCCTGGGACTTGCTGGCGAGAGGACTGGAGACGTAATTTTTGCAGCCAATCCACCCTACGTATTGGATAATAGAATAAGACTGGAGGGGGACTTGTTTGAAGACCTCGTAACTGGATTGCGAGGCGGTAGCGTACATGGCCAGCAACTTCCATCAGTTGATCTTGGCAAGAATGGCACACTTAGGTCTATGGTTATAGCACATGGTCCAAAAATAAAGAAAGGCTATGTTAGAGATAAACCAATAAACATGATAGATATTGCACCAACTATCGCACATATCTTGAATATTCCACCCCCAAAGAATTCTGAAGGCAAAGTTATATTTGATCTATTCCAGTAGAAACTGACTTTTAAAATGTGACCTCTATGCCGTCTGATGAGACGATGTTCGTGAATTATGAATGTTCTCATTTCCCTGATCTGCATCTACTACCAGTATCTTACGTAGGAATGGCCTCGCAAGAACCGGAGTTATCATGGTTGTTACGAAGCAGATAACGACAGCGATTGAAAATAACGTGATAGAGATAATTCCAGCTGAGAATGCCAAGGCGGTAATAGCCAACCCTACTGTTCCTCTCCCGTTGAGCAAAGATGCGAGGGCAAGGCTTTCGATTTTGCTATATTTGCAGACCTTTGCGCCCAAATATCCTCCTGCAGTCTTGGTCGCTAATCCTGCAGCTATCAACAAGATTAGGTAGGGTATAGAGTCGGCTATTGATTGACCACTAAATTTCATTCCTAGAATAGCAAAGAACAGAGGAGCAAAGAAAGCAAATGTGATTCCAGAAGCAATTCCATATGCCTTATCAGTCTCTCTCTTTCCTAACAATCTTTCACTAAAGATCAAACCGGCAAAGAAAGTTCCGATAATAAAATGAAGGTCTGCCAATTCAGCCAATAGTGATATTGTGATCGCTGCAATTATCAGTATTCCAAATATCGCTTCTCTCGTCCTTGCTTTAGCAAAGAACCACTCTACCTTCTTGGGGAACCAATCGTTGAACTTGTGCACGACAAAAGCCAGGGAGCCGATTCCAACCAGAAATAATGCCATCTTCAAGCTTGAAATTCCCAACGCACCGTAGTCAATTCTTGATAAATCTGCTACACCTAGTTGGTGGACTTGAAGTATGAATGCAAAAATAATCAGGGTTATGATATCATCCACAATGGCTGCAGACATGACTGTCGTTCCAAGCTTGCTTTTCAACAAGCCAAGTTGTGAGAGTATCATTGCGCTAACCGGGACAGACGTTACTGATAGAAGCAATGCCATAAAGAGTGCGGGCAGCAATTCTATCCCAAAATAAGTAGAGATCCCGTAAGTTGCTAGAAAGGGAAGAACAAGTGATACTACAGATATAATTACAGCTGTCTTACCGGACTTTCTAATCTGTCTTATATCCATCTCAAGCCCAATAAAGAGCATGATGAAAAATATCGCCATACTCGAGATAAGGTCAAGGTTTTCACTTGGATGTACTATTCCCAATAGCGTTGGACCTAGGATCACACCTGCCAAGACCTCCCCACCCAAGGTTGGCTGGTTCATCCGTTTGAAGAGTTCGCCGAGCAGCCGAGCAAGTGCGAGAAGCAAGACTATGCTTACAAAAATTTGCTCAAGGGCCATTATTTCAGCCACGAGCTGATTAAGGAATCAATTGCAGCGGCGATTCTTTTCAACTCTATTTAATCAACTCTTGACAACGAAATTGAGGAAGAGTTACTGCGCGGGCAATGCTGCTCAATATTTCGATAATCTATCAAAGAGAAACTGGCTCCTCACGGATCTTTATAGCGGAGATTATTTTGTCTACACATTCTTCAACCGTTTCACTATCTGTGTTTACTATGACATCGGGGCTTAGTGGCTCTTCGTAAGGATCCTGCAACCCTGTAAAATTGCTTATCTCTCCGGATAGTGCCTTTTTGTAAAGTCCTTTTGGATCCCTCTTGATGCAACTTTCAAGCGAACATTTTACAAACACTTCAATAAATGGACTAACTTTTCGTATTTCTTCTCTCGCAAGGTTTCTGAGATCCCTATAAGGCGAGATGACAGAGACGATGCAAGTTATCCCATTTTTGGAAAGAAGTTTACAGAGATAGACTACTCTTCTTATCTGTTCCCTTCTGTCCTGCCTACTAAAACCTAGATCTGCGCTAAGCTCGTTTCTTATCGCATCTCCATCCAGTAATTCAACTTTGAAATCGTGCTCCCTTAACTTTGTCGCTAGCTGTAGCGATATTGTAGTTTTTCCTGAGGCCGACAACCCAGTCAGCCATATTACAAATTGTGAGCCCAATGTGAAACCTCCTTGGATATTTTTCCCGAGAAATCGTACGGTGGCTGTATTCCCATAATATCGAGGACAGTTGGGGCAATATCATAGATGCTCAACGTATCTAGTCGGCTGCTACGGCCATTTTTTCCTCTCTTGTTGTATATAACAAATATTCCCTCCTTAAGGTGCACAGAATCATCCGGGCCCGTATCATTTTCTGATAAATATAGCGCTTTATGTCCTATAGTACCTGCCGATCGCCAGAAAAGATTATCGAAATAGACTAGGAGGTCTGGTTTTGATCCATTGCATTCGCCATAGAGTTGTTCTGGATGAAATACGATGTTATCCAACTTTTCTCTGTTGGGACCGGTGATGTTTAAGATTCTTGATTTGAGTTCGTCTCTAACTTTATCATATTCGTCTGGGGCTACTATTCCGTTCGATTCTCTCCCTTTCAGATTCAAGAAGATCCTTGCATAATATCCCCCCCAGCCCCAGGCAGTAGTCTTATCCCAATCAATGTCGCACCTGTCAAGCTCCGTTACGTCACTAGGATATTTTCTTAGAACGAGATAGCCTTCATTTATAAGCCATTCATTGACGCAAAACGCGCCTTTCATACCACCGGTGCCATGGTCCGAAACTAGAATGATATAGGTGTCGTCATCGGCTTGTGATAATATTTCTCCGATCTTTCCATCAAAGTATCTATAGTAGTCTGGGATGACTTGCTCGTACTTGTTGTTTGGTGGGTATTTTGGATGAAGCTTGTCGTGATATTTCCAGAACATGTGATGCAATCTATCAAAGCCTATCTCGACAAACATGAAGTAATCCCATTGTTCTTTGCTGATCAGGTACTTGATCACCTTAAATCTCGTCTCAGTCATTTCGTATAGCTTCTTCAGGAATTCATCGCGATCATCGGTCCGTCTGACATCAAACATGTAACCATCACCTACTAGACCTTCAATTTCGTTGGCCAGCTCTGGAGGATATGCAAAATTCTTTGAGTTCTTTGGTGTTAGGTTACAACTTATGAGATTGCCTTTTACGCTAGTTGGTGGATAGGATGGGGGTATTCCTATCAAACATGCTCTCTTGTCCTCTTTTGCCAGTAAGTCCCATACCTTAGGTTCTTTTATCGATAACGAGTTTGCAATCCAAGCCTCGTTGTAGGAATAACCCGTCCGCTGTCTCCAACCATAGACGCCCAGCTCGCCTGGCGTCTTGCTCGTCATCATGACCATCCACGCCGGGATCGTTATTGGTGGATCGCAACTCGTAAGTGTCGCATAGAGGCCGTTATCCATCATCCGACGTATATTTGGCAAGCTGTTGCATAGTTCTTGAAAAAGTAAATTTGATGGTACTCCATCAAGGCCAATGACTATAACCTTTTTCTTAGCATTCATGTGTTAAAGATCCTCCAACGCTCGCTGAAACGATGAACGGAAAAAGTCTCTGTGAGTGCCATTCCTCATCGCCCTCTACATCCCAATTGGATCAACGCTTCTTTTCATTTCCCTTGCCAGCTCATCATATGCATTTTCATTATACTCCTTATGTTTGGACGACCAAGATAGTAGAATTTCCAAAGCTTGAGGCCTTACTATAGTTGATAGAACAAAACTCATTACCCTCAACATAGGGTAGTATTTGATATGACCAAGTTTCTTGAAGCGTGTAAGATTATAAGCAATAACTGCAATTTGCACTAACATTATTATTCCTTGTAACAGCGCGAATTTGTAGGCAAAACCTAGAAATGATGGTATGTCTGCTAACCAAATCAAAAGAGTACCGGTCAGAAATGACGCAGCTATGTATGGCAACACCAGGCCGTGTGCAAATGACAGACCATGTGTTAGTAAGGCGATCAGGAATACTAACGCTCTCGGAGATTTATATTCAGCAGGATTTCTTACAACGTCCAGATTTTTCCCACGTGCGTGATAAAATGCAATGCTCCATCTTGAGCGCTGATATATGAAATGAGTTAGGCTGCCGGGAACCTCGCTGTACAAGAGTGAGTCTAACTCCAGTTCATTTCGATAACCATATCTTCCCAGCCTATTAGTGATCTCCCCATCCTCTCCAAATTGCTTTACCGCCCATCCCCCTATTTTCAGAAGGGCATCCTTTCTGAAGACAGAAAAGGCACCTGCTTGAACCAGGACAGAATCAAATAATTCTTGTCCTCGTTTAATCACCGATATATAATAGACGAACAGCAAGCCAAGACTTTTTTGCCATATAGTATTTGTCTCTAATGGGAAGATCATGCCACTTACGCACCCCACCTCTGGATTTTTGAAATGGTTGATAATGGGACGAATCGCACTTTCATCCAATACAGAATCCGCATCTATTCTAAAGATGATATCTCCAGTGGTCTGTTCAAGTCCATGCTGGAGCGCATACCCTTTCCCAGATTTTGTAATATTAATGAGTTTGCCAGTTGCAAATTTGAGGTCGCGTAGGATCTCCCCTGCTATTTTCTCGGTGTCATCCGTAGAACCATCATTAACCACTACTATCTCTGTTCTGCCAGAATATTTTGAAGCTGCCGCATCGATACTCCTTAAACATCTTTCGATTATTTTTTCTTCATTGCGTGCTGGTAGTAGAAAGGAGATGGAACAAGGGGTAGCGCCATCATCTGTATTTGGGTACAAGCGAGCGCTCTTTAACCAAGTTAGCGGCCTCAAGGAATAGATAAAGAACGATAAGTAATAGCTAAATATCATTATAGTAACTATGTTGAGCGCAAAGTAAGCCGTTATCGGTGAATCCGTTGTTATGTCCAATACCTCCAACAAAGCATAAACTAACAAACTTGCACCTGCAAGGGTTACTATGAAATAAGCATATTCTCTGCCATATTTTCTTTTTATTATGGGTTTGACCCTTGTTCGACTGGGTAATTTCAGAGAGGAGAAGAGCATTAGCTCGGTAATGAGAGCTCCAGCCGTCACCGTGGCAAATATGCTAATTCGCACATAGGTTTCAGGTGATACATTCAACCCAAGTCCAAGTGTAATACCGATACCCAAGACCTGAATCAAGATAAAGCTGAACCAGCACAAGATTCCATAGACCAAGATCTTTATCCGCTTTTTGAGATTTATTCGTGAAACAAGTGCCATCGTTGGAAAGAAAATCAGAAAAAGCATCTGCGAAAAGACTGGAATTGCAAATTCGTGAGACACGTTGCCGCTGAATGAAGATAAGGCTTTCTCTGAGTAATACAAGTTCACTTGGGACAAATTATCAAATATTGTTGTAACAACATAGCCTTCGATTTGATAGATAGTATCTACGTTGGCCTGGAAAACATAAGCAAAAAAGAAAGCTGCCAATAGGTACCTTAGCGGAAAATATGCCAACAAGTGTCTTCGACTTGTGGCTGATGTTTCAATCAAGCCTTGCTCTGACCTATTATTTTTGACCACTTTGCAAGGGTGCTTGCTGCTGTCATACAAGTATTCAAAGAATGAAAAACAGGTATTCCCAGTTTTTCTATATTTTTTGAAACTCCTCTGCTAGACTTATCACTAAATGTACCGATTAGTATAGGTTTTTTCTCATTTCGAATTTTGGCCAGTATTTTGAGGATGTCGTCTTCCTCTAGCGGACCTTTCTGCAGTACAAACCATGGCACTAACCAGGCAACAATAATATCGACGTTGGGATCCTCAATTAACTTCCTAATAGCAAATTCAAAGTCAGTAGCAGTTGCAACGCAAGTAAGGTCGCAGGGATTACCATATGCGTACGTCACAGGGAAATATTCGACGTATGCTCTCTTTGTCTGCTCACTTGGTTGTGCAATAGTCAAACCGAGACTTTCAATTTGATCCAAGGCCCCTACGACTGCCCCGCCACCATTTGTTACCATAGCTATCCTATTTCCCAAAGGAACAGGCTGTCGGGAAAGGGCCTTTAGAGAGGCAATAAGCTCTTCGTAGCTATTCACCGATAGGATTCCAACCTGGTCAAAAGCACCTTTCGCAACCTCGTAGGAACCAGCAAGTGACCCGTTATGTAATGCCGATTGCTTGGCTGCATAAGCAGTCCTATTGTTCTTGTACACAACGATAGGTTTCTTGTGTTCCATGATTACTCTTTTGGCAGTATCCATGAATTTGCGTCCATCTTCGAGACCCTCAAAATACATTCCAATTACCTTCGTTTCACTATCTTGTGCAAGATACCATATCAAGTCCGCCTCATCTACATTTGTTCTATTGCCATAGGTAACCAACTTGCTCACTCCAAGCCCATCAAATGCAGACTCCAAAAATGCGGCACCAAAAGTACCACTTTGTGAAACAAAAGCTATCTGTCCTCTCGGAGGTTTTTGAATTCTTTTTCCATAACCTTGGAAAATGCAATCAAGTGGACTTTTGCTATTAAGTATTCCTATACAGTTGGGACCAATAACTCTGATGCCATAGTTACGAGCCAGCAAGCCTACTTGGTGCTCAATAATTGCACGTTCCCCACCAATTTCCTTACCGCCGCCAGACAGAATCACCATGTTATGAATACCTTTTCTGTTACAACTCTCCATAATGGCCGGAACAAATTTTAGATCTGTCGCCACGACAGCAAGATCGATTCTTTCGGGTATTTCGTAAACATGTTTGTAGGCTTTTACACCCATAATTTTGGGATATCCTTTGGCGTTAACTGGAAAGATCTTTTTTCCATGGTTTCCTAGAATGAGTTTCTGAAGAATTGCGTTGCCAACGGTGCCAAGCTGGGGAGAAGCACCAAATACGGCGACCGAAGTGGCATCAAAAAACAGGTCCATGTAACTCAAATCTGGCTTTTCTGTCGAGATTGCTTTCTGCCTTGTATTTTCTTTCAATATCATCTTGCAATCAACAGCACAATAATCATTCGAGTATGCAATTAACGGATTAAGCTCGATACTTTCGTAATGATCTGCCAGCTGAGTGCCTAGATTTCCGATTCTTAGAATCGCATCGGTCAACATAGCCAAATTGATTGGCTCAAAGCCTCTAAACCCACTTAGAAGTTTTTGACATTTCAGGTTCCCTATCATCCCTAATACGTCTTGTTTGGAAATTGGAAGAACCCTAAACTGCACATCTCTGAAGACTTCTGTGTACAGTCCCCCAATTCCAACCATTATGATGGGGCCAAATTGAGGATCATTTTGAAGTGCAACGATTAATTCAATTCCGGGAGGTACCATTTCCTCGAGAAGCACGCCTTTTACGTGATACTGGCTAGATAGCTTACGATATACGCCAGCAAACAACTGACGTACTTCAGCCTCTGAATTTAGACCCATCTTTACTGCTTTTACATCGGTCTTGTGCAAAATCTGTGGCGAAATAATCTTTCCAACGACCGGAAAACCAAGTGCTTTTGCTTTCTCTACAGCATCATCTTCATTTGCAACAAACGAATATCTTGGAACCATGATTCCATGTTGAGCTAGAATGTCCATTGTCAATTCTTCGGTAACTATTTTCGTTGTGCTGGTTGAAGAAAATTTCGTGGCTCTACCTAATTGCTCCTGCTCTGAAGTATTACTTGTTTGTGTCAACTATTGGACTATGAGATAAGAAAAGATGGTCGTATATAACGAAGTATGCAAAATAAACAAAAGATGTCGGTTCGTTGCCCTATATAACAGGGTTCTATACTGAAACTCCTGACGATCGAAATAAACATGTCATCGAGTCCATGCCATTGCGCTATTTTCTGCTTTTAGCAGAGTCTGCCTCCCCACGTCAAGGGAATTATCTTTACAATACCCATAGCAATGCTGATGTACTAGAACTATTCCCATATTATTCACTAACTAGTATCCCCATTTGTTTATTTAATTCATAGAACAAAGTAAAGCGTGAACGTACTTGCGATAGGAGCACATCCGGATGATATAGAGCTAGGATGCGGTGGACTTTTGCTCAAAGCTGCGAAACAAGGACATGATGTCCACATGTATTCTCTAACAAGGGGTTCGGCTTCAGGAGATCCTATTATGAGAACCAAAGAACTCATGTTATCTGCAAAGTTTATTGGAGCAAAGAATCTCTGGATCGATAGCTTTGAAGATACCAAGCTGACCGCTGGTCATGAATTAATCAATCACATCGAACACTTTATCAACAAAGCAAATCCAGATATTATTTTTACACATTCGAGTAGCGATGTTCATCATGACCACAGAGCCATAGCATTGTCAACCCTCGAGGCTGGAAGATTCGCATCAAACATACTTGCATATGAGATTCCTCTAACCAAGAATTTTAATCCACAGGTGTATTATGACATCTCAGATGTGATCGGGATGAAAGTTGAATTAATCAATATGTTTTGGTCTCAACAAAGCAAGCTTTACCTAAAGGCGAACGCAATAAAGGGTCTTGCGGAATATCGTGCGCTTCAGAGCAGAATGAATGGGTCTATTAAATACGTAGAAGCCTTCGAGGTACTCAGACTATGCTTTGATGCACACTTCAAATTGCTAAAAGCTCCACTGCAAGAACCTACAGCCAAACAAGAAGACCTAATTACTGGTCAAAAGGAAATCCTCCAACTTAAAACGTAGTACTATTAGTTTATTGATCGCTAGTTCGGTGAAAAGTTCTTGATTAGTTCGTCTTTCGGATTGTCGGACTGGCCTCCAATGGTCATTAATTTCAAGCTGTCCGGACCAACGTTGGCCAGCATGTCAAGTATAGAAAGATCTGGAATGAACGATTTGGACAGATTCTGAGCGTATCGTTGCGGAAAATAGTTCTGATACTCTAATCGTAAATCATTCTTTTCAAACAATTTTTCGTCGATGTAATTGCCGCCGCCCCTCCCTGATATGTAAGTGTCAGCGCCTACTGCTTTACAAATACTGATCAACCTTTCAGTTGCCTTTCCCATTACAGTTAGCTCAGACTCTTGAATTACCCTGATTTTTAGGCCGAGCCATTGAACTGTTTGCTTTAGTGTCTCAAAATCTAGATCAAAGAGATATTTCCAATCACGCAAATACAAACTTTTGATGTAATCCCTGTATAGATGGAAAAATTTGGCGTTTGCATATGCCGTTTGGATTTTCTTCCAGTGAATTTCCTTCCATGATGAATCGTTGTTAATCTCAACTAATCTATTTGGCAAGAATTTGTGTTCCTTGTTTATTGGAACGGTGATCCACGTCCATCCATATGTTGATATGATCTTATTTCTATTAGTAAATCTCTTGTCATATTGAGCATTGTCCATCACTACAAAGACGTCTGCCAAGCTTAATTTGTGAAAGAAGCCAGGGTAGGGAAAATATTGTGGTTGATGAATAACTGCTTTCAACTCTAGATAATAAGCACATTGAGCTATAATAGTATAGTGATATTTCATCACGGAAAATACTTATGGAATTATTGAATATCGCGTAGCAAACGGGTTCAGGGAGCGGCCCGCCATTAGAAATAGTCAGGAACGAATGAATCAGAATTTTCTATTCTTTTCATGTTAGTCATCTTTTGATAATTCGAATAAGGAACATAGACTTCGTTCCAGTATCTTAAGCATATTAACTTTTGATAGCTATCTATTTTAATATCCTCACCCAAAACTGTATTACGAAAAATAATATCTGGTTCATTTACTCCCGCGACAGCACGTAGAGGGCATGTAGCCGAGAAACGTGGATTGATCTCAAATATTTTTGATTCATCCTTAACTGATCGTGTTTGTATGTTTATCGGTCCTATACTTCCTAGTTTCAAGGCAGTTTCTTCGGCCGATTTGCGAACCTCTTTGAAATCGTCAATAAAAGCCTTGTACGTCTGACCACCCTTCAAAGTCCTTCGGATCGCAATTGAAGACATTACATGTTTTCCCGATCTATCAACTGTAACTCCGGAAGTGAACTCTGCATCTTCGCCCTCAAGATACTCCTGTACTACAGGGTGCCATCCAGCTTGTTGAATCACCGCTATCGCATGATTTATTTCATCTCTATTCTTTACGACATAGAATTGTAATGATCCATGTCCTTGCCTTGGTTTCACTATTAGAGGGAATCCAAATTCGTCAATCAATTCTTCTTGATTTGTAGGCAATGCGGATTTGGCACATGGCAAATTATTCTTGTTTAGAAACTCAAAAGTTTTCCATTTATCTGACGCGGTAGACAAGACAGTTGTAGGGTTCGTTATTGGAATAGCTCCTGTCTCACTTTCTATTAATTTTCTTTCAACTGCAATGGGCATTAGCTCCTCATCAGAGCCTACAAAAATTGCCTTGATATTTTGCTCTTTACAGATTCGCATGATTGAATCGATGTAGTCTGGAGAGGCGGCAGGTGGCACCAAAATACCAAGATCGCTTCTGTAAAGACCCGCGGCCTGTGGACTCATGTCCGCAGCAACAATTCTGTAGACAACCGAACCATTCTTCCTTCTATTTGCCAATCTTAGACATTTTGCAACGCCTTGACCGACAATGCTTCCAGCGGCCGTTACCAATACATTTACTTTAGTAGTCATATTCCGTCAACAATTCTTTCTGTGTCGAGGCCTTTTTTAGACATATCGCTATCTGAGCTTTGAGCCGAGGATGACCTTTTACTTCCTTCCCTTTTGGGCCCGTTGGCGCCATGCCAGGTATATGATAATAGATGGAATTGCAACGACAGGAATAATCATAATTGTCGGCTCGAATCCTGCAAGATCGCTAAGAATACCTCCAGTTATGTTAGACGGAAGACTTAGGATGTTGGTATCGGCACTAGAAGCTTTGCTATTATTTTCAAATGTTATTGTAATCGGAATCTTGTTCGACCATCTTACATTTCCAAAGTAATCTATAGCCTTTGCTTGTAGGTAAACAGTTCCTTGGTCTTGAATGGTCACGGTCTTTTGCCATATAGACCAATCATTAATCGCTTTTGGAGTAACCTTCTGAAATGGTTGGGAACCTGTTTTTAGTTCAATAAGTTTGATTCCACTACCGGTGTCGGAGGCTGTTCCAGTTACAATAAGTGGAATCCCGGTAGGGGGACCTTCTAACATAGTGCCAGTCCTCGGCAACGTTACAGATACTTGAGGAAAAGTGGTATCGAGGCTTAGTCCTATTGTCACATATTGATGAGTCATAGCCGTATTGCCTGATGCATCTGTGGCGGTCCAGGTAACTAATGTAGTACCAAGAGGGAATCCATCCATGGGGGCATCATTAGTAACAGCGGGCGAGGGATCCGCATTGTCCCTGACAAGAGGTAGCCCAAGTGATACTTTGGTCAGATTACCTGTTTGCAATGCTCCGATATCTTCAGGAGCAATTATGGAAGGAGCGACTCTATCCACATACGGCGGAGTTACCAGTCCAAGTAACTTCGAATAGGTCGTAGTAAATCTTCCTTTTGCCAATTCAGTGTCGATAATGAAATTCAGGTCATCAATCTGGGATTGGGCTACTTCTCTGGTCGGCTTACCATCTACCATTTTTGCAAAATCCGGAGGATGCATCACAACAACTGCATAACCATATTTCGTTATGGCCCAATCAATATCGTTGACCACCGTCTCAACAGGTATTTTTATGCCCATACTTCTTTCCTCGGAACCATAATCTACGAAATGTGCATTATAAGGCAAATGGTATATGCCATACCCATCATGCTGGTTAGAACCATCTGATACAAATGGAGGAAAAAACTCGGTTTTGTTCTGAACGCTCAGTATTTTATAGTCCAGTTTACTCATTGCGATGAGAGTATCAGTGTCGGCAACGCCATAGGGAGGCAAGAATACTTGTGAGGTCGTACCAAACATATCTTTCAGTTTTGAATTAGAGGATTCCAACCAAGCCTTCTGCTGCTCCAGGCTATAAAGGGGAAACTTTACATGGTCCCATCCATGGATAGTCAACTCGAATAAACCTTTACTAAATCCCTCGCCAACCTTATCAACTAGATTTTGATCTTTTCCAAAATGGTTCAGTACTATAGCCAGAACAAAGTTTTGGTGTTTTGTAATGAATTGATCCATGACTGTTCTTTTAATGTCGCTATACGAATAGTCGGTGATATCATCTATTCTAAATATTACGCAATTGCAAGGCACAATGTTATTTACTTGATTCTTTATAGAAATATCCATGGTTGCAGTTTTTACTCCACCATTTCCATCATCTACGGTTAGCTCGATTGTAGCTGTTTCATCAACAGAGACTGATGGTGCTTCGAACACTGCTTTGGATGGATTTTGTGCCTCCGTGATAATTGTGCCAGGAGTTCCAGCTATCTGCCTAAACACATAAGTAATCGAGTCACCATCTGGATCAAAGCTCGCACTCGCATCGATATTTGAAATCTGGAATTCATCGACTATAGTCTGGTCTGCTGTCAGGTGTGCTATCGGGGGCCTGTTGTTTGTTGGAGGAGATTTAGCTATGGTGAATTGGTCCCTCACTGTATTGTCGTTGCCATAAAATGTTGCTCTCAATGTGGAACCACCATTTACCATATCGATATTGAGAAAGCCATAGGTGTAAAACTGAATAGCAGAAAATGAAGACTTGCCGAGAAAAAGATCAAGGCTTTGTCCACCTGTACCTACAGTGGCAAATATCTCGCCCTGAGGATCAACGTAACTGCTCGCACTTGTACTATCTGTAATTATGGGTGTGCTCGAGTATGTGCTATTGTATTTTATTGGGAACGTTCTTTCGTAAGCATGTTGGTGTGCCTGCAGCACTAAATCAACATTGTATCGGTCAAACAAGGGATGGTACGCGTCCCTCAGGTCAGATAAGGAAACATGCTCTTCATCAGCTTGGTGTGAAAGATACATTGGCGCGTGAAAAGCTACAACAATCCACCTGATGTCTGGATTTGACGCTGCAGCAGCAAGATCATTCTTAACGAACTCGTACTGTTCGGATGTCTCGTCATAATCGATTTCTGTTGACATTACGATAAAGTGAACATATTGATAGTTAAAAGAATAGAACTGTTTTTCTAACTTAAAATGGGACATGTATTGGGACAATTTCCCAGGATAATCATAATCATGATTTCCTATGACTAACTTCGTCAGATTATCTATTGGAGCGATGGCCCTAAACCAGCAATCATCTTTTGGATCGTATGAATTATCCCCAAGTGAAAGTACTAATTCTGGACTTTTCGATACTATGTTGTCAACGGTTTTTTTTGTTATGTCGCTGTGGCAACCCCAATCTCCAACAGATGCAATATTGAAATCTGGCAGAGGCTCGGCATATGCATTCTGAGAGATTGTTGGACTGGTATTAGATATCAAATTAGTAAAGTAGGGAAGTATCTGAGAAGAAAGGCCTATCAATAGGACCATCATTAGTGACATTGCCAGTTGCCCGCGGCCATTAGCTATTACCGGATTCAGAGGCATTTCTTACCTCCGAGAAATCAGTCGCACGGCACGCTGAGCCATTACCTCTTTTGCAGATTCTGTCACTACCTTTGTTATTCTGATTGTAGGAAGGTTCTCGACTCTGTCTTCTCGCTTCCTTATATCATCCGATTTGAACAATTAATTCGCTAATTGATGGCACAATCCGGTTTTATATAACAACGTATGGTAAATGGGATAGGGAATAACATATTTTACGATATATAACATACTTCTTTAACTTGTGACCAGGCTGGTAGCTATCCTACGTATTCTTACATTCTATCCGGGTATCCTGCGGCTTTCGAGAAGTCATGATAGCGTACAAACACTTGATCAACGTAATCCTGCCCAGTATTCGTAAATGAACCGCACCCATACACTGTCTCCCTTGAATTTCTGTGAGCTGCTAGGGCCATCTGCAAGTATTGACTTTCAGTACAGCCTGGGAAGGTGCTTTCATAATATTTGTAGTGTCTACTCATAACATACATCCCAAAGTGTATGTTGAAATCACCTTTGTAGAAGCTTTCGAACCAATAAGGATCGCTCTTGCTGCTAACCAGTATCGGGTGTCCTGCAAGTGGAGTGCCTGCTGGATAAAGGCCCATGTCATCTTCATCGCCTCCACAAGCAGGCGTGAGCTGGAAGAGGCCAAATGACTGGGACTCGCTCTTAGCCCAGCCTGACTTTACACCGCATGGGGACGCCCACTGAGTCCCAAGCGTATTTGCGAGTGGGTTAAAGTTACTCTCTTGAGAAATTTGTGCTTTGATAAGCATTGGATCAGGCCATCCAGCTGCAGAAGATTCGCGAAGTATTACTGAATCAAACGCGTCTTCTCTGATATCGCCAGTTCTAAGCATGTCTTTGTCAATCATGAATGTGTCTAGTGCGATGTTGCCGTTGGTGTAGAAGGTGCCCTTCATCGTCTTCCCGTTGTTGATAATGTCAATATTGATGAAGCCATACTTATTGTCGTCCTGTGTTTCTACAAATGGTGCCTGATTCCCAAGTGGATAGTGTGATTCACCACCAGTTCCAACGTTAACATAGACCTCGCCAGCAGGGTCTTTGTAGTTCCTTTTTTCTGTAGTCTCAATAATGGGGCTTGCCGGATTGCTTGCGTTATGCTTCAGTGGATAGGTCCTCTGGTAGTTGTGGTTATGACCGTACAGAACGAGGTCGACTCCGTACTGATCAAAGAGCGGGTGGAAGTTTTTCTGTATATTGGCCTCTGCTTCATGTTCGCTCGTTGACGTATACGCAGGCTTGTGCATGAATACTACGATCCACTTTATGCTCGAATTTGAGCTGGCGGCTGCGAGATCCTTTTGAACAAACTTGTACTGTTCAGAACCCTTAGAATCGCTCACCTCAGTGTTCATTGCCAAGAAGTGAACGTTCTGGTAGTTGAATGAATAGATCCAGTCATTGTTTGGATCCTTCTTAGCAAGTCCAAAAAGGCCATGGTACTGATTCATCATGGCAGGGCTAATGTCGTCGTGGTTTCCAAGTGCTGCAACAGAAATCCCATGTAGTGGAGCAATGTCATTGTTCCACCACTTAGTAATATCAGATAGGCTCGATCCGTACGAAAGATCGCCTAAAAGGATCGCAAGTTCAACACCGTGGTCTGCCATGTTTTTAGCCGTATCACGCGAATTGTTGTTATCTCCCCAGTCACCGGCTGCCCCAAAATTAAAGTCAGGACCTGGAACCGGTGGCGGACTTGGAGTGTCCACCGTGAAATTCATGTTTTTCCATGCCTGATTCCCTGCGTTGTCTATGGCTCTAGATACGAGCCGGTGCTTGCCGTCAGCAATGGATAAAGTCGCCTGCCAGCTGGACCAATCTCCTTCTGATTTCGGTGTAGCTGTCATGAATTGACCCTTGTCAAGATGCACCTCAACTAACTTGATACCACTGCCTCTGTCCGAAGCAGTACCGGTTACCAAGATTTCACCGTCAGTTGCTATTACGTCAGAGTTAGCGGCAGGTTGCGATATGGCAACGGAAGGTTTGGTCTTATCCGGCTTGATAACGTACACCTGAGTAACTACCGAGCCCCCATTCCCAGATTCATCTTTGGCAAAGTACATCAAAGTCTTGTTTGAAGTGATGCCAAATGGTGAGGTGTAGACTGTACTTGATGCCGTCGGTATCGTCCCGTCAGTGGTAAAGTAGATGGTCGCTTGTTCATTGGCTGATAGTGCGACAGATTTGGATGAAGAATACGTACCTCCAAGCGGAAATGCTGTCACCACCGGCGGAGTAGTGTCACTACTCCTAGACGAGCCGCCTCCGCCACCCCCTCCTCCGGAACTATAGGTTACACTCGTGTCAGGGGTACCGGCTAGCACTGTTACCATTTGGACTGCCACAGCAAAGTTACCGTGATTGTCTGTAGCGGTCCAGACAACCGAAGTTGTCCCGGGTGGGAATCCGGTTGAAGGGGCATTGTTTGATACCGAAGGATTGGCATCAACGATATCGCTTACAATGGGAAATCCGAGTGAAACTGTTGTTAGCACCTCGCCAGAAGCATTGCTGATTACATTTTGAGGAGCCTGAATCGCCGGAGGCGTGCTGTCATTGACTGAGACAGTAAAACTGGCTGCAAGCTCGTCCCCGCTATGCGTAGCGACACAATTCACCGTGGTGTTTCCTATCGGGAACAACTCCCCTGATGCAGGAGAACAAGTTGGACCCACAAGATCCGCCTTGTTTCCTGTAACAACTGGAAGGGGATACTGGACTTCGGCACCCGCAGCGCCAGTCGCCTCGATGAGCTGGTCAGGGGGCAGCGCCATGGTCGGGGCTGGTTCGGCAACCGTCAGCGACTGCTTGTTCGAATGGACTTTGCCCTCACTATCTACAACTTGCACTTCGATGATATGACTTCCGGAAGTTGTCATGTCTACAACAGCCGACCAGCTAGAGAAGTCGTCCGGAGGTTTTGGGGTTGCAGAGACAGCAGATCCTCCATCGACTTTTACAAAGATGGCTTGTATTTCACCTGTTGCACTTCCTCTTATCTCGATAGGCCCCGCCACCACCTGTCCACTTGACAGGTTTGTTATAGCAGCAGTCGGAGCTTTTTCAGTAACATTGCTAACGGCATAGAAATACATCGCCCCTATGGCGGCAACCCCGACGAGAATCAATAATGCGGCTGCGACAATAGACATCACAACCTGTCCATTGATATGTCTCAATAACATTTGACAAGAAGCCTTGCATATAAGTATGCAAGGGAGAAATAATAGCAAATGTTCCATAAGCCAATTTTTCATCAACACGCGGCAGGGCGAATGTTCCGGTTGTTACTTCTGTTGCAATTACCCAACCGGCGAGCGAGAAAGCTCACACTCTTTAGACGTGGGATGAGTCGCCGCGTATATTAGATGCTGCAACACCACTATTCGACAGGGGCCGCCAAATGTCCCTAAGATTGAACAGTGTCCAGCGACACTGTTTACTTGTAGGGTGTTTTCCCGATTGCTGACTGACTGTTAATTTTGGGTGATGAATGTCAAACGATGGAAGAAATTGCTTGAAAAGTCGTTCACCAAGTAACCTTATAATTGGTTGATGATTTGCATAGGAATAGACATTTTTCTCCCCACGACTTCAACGATCTCTGACCACATCGCGTCTTTAACGCCAGCCATGCCTTTCAACAATTCCAGCATTCGCAATATCTCCAAATTGTCCTTCAGAACAGTTTCAACTCTAAGG
>MNFB01000003.1 GCA_001917995.1 Thaumarchaeota archaeon 13_1_40CM_4_38_7
GAAGTTGATATTGAACTAGTAAGAGACCTCATAAAAAAGACATACGGTGTATCAAAGGATGAGAATAATAAAATTGAATATAAAATAATTTTAGAAGGTCCTAATTTAGTCACGGTTTAGCCTATCCAAGCTGTTACGTTACAAACGTTTAAGGTCTAAACAAAATCCCAAATAAATGATGAGAAGTAACTCACTCTTAAAAAAATACATGTTTGAACTTAACCGTAAATCTGTAATATTATTAAGCAAGCACAGATTGGTGCTATCTCTTCGAGAAAAGCTTAGAGACAAGAAACGAAACTATACGGAATATTCCCAGATTCTGAGCTATTTGCAAGAACAAGAAAGAAAGGAACATCAAATCCAAAAACAATGGTATGGCATTAAGAAAAAAATTATAGCGCTAGAAAAAAAGATAACATAGAGACAATTTCTTTGATCTAAAGTTTGCATACATTTACAATTAACTGTTATGAGTTTTGCTATAAAAAATCCGGGTCTTACAGGGCTAAAACCATCAGTTGGTTCATACTTGTAAAAGTGTTTTTCCGGCAGATGGTCATCAAGTTCAAATTTCTTGTTTGTCAGATGATCGATTCATCATAATTGATCCAGTACAAGATTTAATGACATCATGGCTTGGGCCATCTGTGCTAATTGGGTATTATTTTTCGCACAACTGGACTGTACTTTGTATGCCAATGCTTCCGGGCGCAGCAGGTTCGCTTGGTTCTGTTGCTACAAGGCAGCTTGTTGCAGATGGAACCATCCAAGAGAACATGACAGCTCAGCTATCCCTTTACCAGACACTTACTGCCATACCATCGATTGTAACTCCGCTTGTGGGAGGATATCTGGTCCATACGTTTGGAACAGTTGAAGGATTCAGACTGGGGATATTAACAGCGCTTGCAATATCTCCTATTCCGATTATACTACTGGTAAAATATTTGCGTCAAAGCAACCAAGGTACAACAGCAAAAAGAAAAGAAGAGCTTTGTTGGCCTAATATCGCGATAAAATCTTCCTAATTTCATGATATCTTGATTGAGCAGTATAGATCCTGCAAGTCAGAGATGGAACCCAATTGAGTACCGCTTTCAGTTTCTTTCAAATCCTGTCTTCGTAACAGTACACTTTGCCAGTCTTGTGTGTACCTTTGGGTAACATCCTCTACCCGGTATGATGAAAATGAAAGGACGTATAGGTATTTTTTGCCCCAACTCTTTTCATAGTAGTGCGGGTGGTCAAGAGATATCGGATAATCCAGTGTCGAGTCCACATGAACCCATCTTCCATCTGACATGACCTCGTTCCAACAGTGATCAAGATAGTCTTGAACAATTCTTGATTGGTATGATAACGAGTTGAGGACAGCTCCAAAGAGTATGGACCACTCCCCACACCTGCCGGTCCTAGAATTACTAATCTTCAATATCTCATTGTGTCTTGGAAAGTATTGCATTGCACCACAGAGATTGCACGTATAAACCTCTGTCTTTGGTATCTTCCAAGAGTCTCCGATCTCTATTTTTCTTTGCATAAATCCAGCATCCTTCGCATTATTGGTACCAGAATTACAATTTCCGCAAACCAGATTGGCTGGCATCCAGTGCATGAAACCTTTGAACCACTTTAGTAGGGATTCTAAAGAATCTTTTTGCGTGTCATCGGGGACAAGTTTTCTAACTGCATTTAACGTCTTGGAATCATTGTACTGACTTGTCACATTCTTGTAGAGAAAAAATGAGCTTTTAACCGCATTATCGTTAAAATTAGAGCTTGACAAACTATTTCTTATTGTTACAAGCTGGAGATATGTTTTGCCAAAATATGGTTTTCAATCTTGAATATTCTTATTTGTCTAGTCAGCTCATGATATGGTACAAGTTCTAACTATATTTTGCACAATTTTGATATCTGTATCATTTTGATCAGTTTTCTCAATGCTTAATAGCAATGTAAATTCTCATACTGCATGGCAAAAGCAAAGTCAAAAGCAAAGTCAAAGGCAAAGACTAGAAGAAGATAAGAAGAAATTGACCTGAAAGGGTCTTTTCCCTTTTTCCAAAAAGTTAGATGTTCGCCAGTGCATAAAATCGCAAGACGATGACACTTCATTTCAAACAATATACTATATCTCAAAGTTAAAGAACAGATGTGGTAATTTCGCATTTGTCCTTCCTAATATACACCATTTCCAATGTTGCCCCTTTGCTACAATATTCCCTACTATTTGGCAAGTATTAGCCGCATATTGAATGGTATTTGTTAAATCCTCGGAAAACTACAAGATATGGTATGAGTCTTTACGACATTTGCAATGAAATGGACTGTAATCACCAGCGATATGATCATCATCCTCACGGGTACTGCGTACATTCAAACTCTGATGGAAAAAAGTGTGTTTGTAAGCGCTTTGTATCATAATGATAAATGTGTTCTTTGTGGAGCAGACCAAAATCCAATTTCGATTTATAATATCATCATGACAAAAAATAATACCAGACTAGAATTCGATTGTTTTTAGTTTTTCATTATGACCAGGATTGACTAATTCATTGATCTCTTCATTTATACGTAGAAACTGGCGTCCTCTTGGAGTTACCTTATAAAGTTGTGTTCCTTCCTCATATTTTACGAAGCCATTTTCCACCAAAAATCTCAGGTATTCTTTTATCTGAGCGTATGACAAAAAAGCCTTGTACATTAGTCTGGTCTTTGTTGCTCCTCCAGCTGCAGATTGAAGTATCACCGCTGTAATTTCTGCACGACTACGGTATCTCATTGATTTCTCAGGCGTAAATTAATATAAAAACAATCTGGCGTTTTGTTAGGGAACCAGGCTCTTTTCCACTATTATTTTCGTTTTATCTATCATTATAGCTTTAGTATATAGTAAAATGGAAATAGTCTATTATCCTCCCTTCTATTTGCGGCCAAAAAACTTCCCAGGATCGAAGTATCCCAAGCCAGGTTCTGCCCACGACTGGATGTAGAGCTAGTTGGGCAAAGCTATCTGTTAGCTTTTTTCTTGAAAATGATTTCCAAAATAGAGTTGTTGTAGTTAACAGATTTTGTTATAATTTCTGCTGGTCTTACCTTGCACGGAATTTCCCTGTGATAAATTTGGCCACTTTTTTTAATCGTAAGTTCAACCATGCCTTCTTTGAGATTAAAACTGACATCCTCTTTCCTTACGCCTGGAAGAAGCGCTATGATCTTGAGGCTGTCAGGATTGTCAAGCACGTCGATAATAGGTTCGCTGTTTTCAATGAAAGGCGAGGGAGGCCTTACTTTTAGATTATTACGTAATGAATCCTCGATAGAGCTAGTTTTGGTTGATAAATTAACAGAGATTCCAAGTACACCTATACCATAACTTAAATCACGAAGCGACTCGTCTGACATGCCTACGAGGCTGACTGACATATTATATACTAGATTATTCAGCTTGTTTAGCAAAATACCCATGTCTTGCTCCATACTTGTCTACAATGGTATCTTCCTTTGATGTGTTATATGACTTTGCAAGAAACTACTATAATCAAAATTGTATAAAATCTATAATAATATCACTACATTGTGTGCTCAAAAGTGCTTCATATCATGATGAATCAAGAACATTTGTAGTTCCTACAAATTAGCTTGTGCTTTCATTATTTACTTTGATTCACGCCTTCATTCGTAGTCAAACGGCATGACCTTGTCTATATCCATCCACCGTTCATGGGATATAGCCAAATTTGAACCACAATAACACTTTTGTTATGAATTTACTAGAGCTAGACTGTAAATTGGCAAGAAAACTCAATCCCTCTTTGATTTTTGTCCTATCATTAGTGATTCTAGCCAGTCTTTCGGCTAGTGCAATTGCTCAGACGCCATCTATTCCAGTCTGGATCAAAAACAACGCAAAATGGTGGTCAGAAGGGCAAATACAAGATTCTGATTTTACCAAAGGGATACAGTATCTAATAAACCAAGGAATAATGAAGATACCTAAGACAAAACCACTCTCATCTCAATCTCATGGCATACCATCGTGGATTAAAAACAACGCAAAGTGGTGGTCCGAAGGTCAGATTGATGATTCCGAATTTGTAAAAGGGATACAGTATCTTGTCTCAAATGGCGTCATCGTTGTAGAAACAGTCCAGTGCGACCCGATTCTATGGGAGCACGTATACCGCCCACAACGACTCAACATTATAGAACTGTGCGCCCAGGTTACTGGAACCATAGAAAACATCAGGGCTGAAAAGGACGGAGACTATCATGTCAGACTAGCATTGGACCCGCAGTATAAAGACATGATAAATCAAGCAAATGTAGAGCAGCAACATGGTGATATAGTATTGGAAACAATATGCCAAAATCCCATAGAGCAGGCAGATGCAGTGGAATCATGCCAAGGCATTAGTGATATTATCAATATTCCGCGAGTTGGCACATATGTTAAGGTGACAGGTTCCTACGTGCTTGATTTAGAACATTCTAGTTGGGCAGAGATCCATCCGGTATCATCAATTGAGGTGATTTTACAAAATGGAACAACGGTATCTGCAAGTAATACTGGTGCAACTGTACAAAATAATCCTGCAAGCAAACAAAATTCTACAAGTGGAACACTACACATTGATCTTGCAGAACAGGATTACATAGCACGAGGAAGTATCCAGTCCATGACAGTTGAGATAACCGATGGGACAAATCCAGTAAGTGATACCACTGTATCAGTGCATGTAATATATGCTTCAGGTGATACCACAAAGGACTTTACTGGAACAACTGATTCTGATGGTGCTTTTGAATTATCTTGGAAAATAGGTGGTAACTCGAAACCTGGAACGTTTGAAGTTGATATAGATGCAAGTAAAGATGGCTTTAGTCCAGCACACCAAACTTTCTGGTTTGAAGTAGTTCCTGCAAGTTAACTTACGCCACAGTGGTTTTCCTTTTACTTGAGAGTCATTCAGTGTCCTTGGTAAAAGATAGACCGGTTTGCTCAAAACCCCTTTTCTTGTAGAACTGATGTGATTCCATTCTTTGATTTCCTGATTCTAGCCTGATTCTGTAACATTTGTTATTTTGTGCCAGCAAAATACACGAGTTCAAAAGTTCCTTTCCAATTCCCTTATTTTGGTAGGATTTTGCAACAATCAACTCAGGAATGTACATTTCAAGTCTTTTCCTATTCAGTCTGGAAAGTAACATGATGCTTACCATGCCAACAACTTTGTTTTTATGCTCTGCGACCAAAATCTTCTTGTCCGAATCCGATAGGTATTTCTTTAAAAGATTTGAAAAATCGTCAACATCCTCGTCTTTATGCGGTTTTGGTCTTCCTAATTCATAGAGAAGCTCCAAAATTATTGAAATATCTTTGGTTGAAGCATTTCTAATTGTAAAATCCATGATTTGTTGGATAAGCTTTGAGATCAATACAAAAGTTCTGGTCTTGTAAGTATCCATGCAAAAACCATATTTTGATGACATGTTTGGTTATTTTCACAATTGAAAATGCGCCAAGTAGAAGATTGTTATCTAAAAATCTGACTCATGTAATAAATAGTCAATTTTACATAACAACAATACGACATGAGTATATCAGTTCGCTATATTGACGCTTTTCGGGCAAAAGAAATAGCGATGAAATTCTTAGAGCAACATCATTCTATAGTTAATGTTAAAAATACAACTTTAGAAAAGGGCATCTGGATGGTTGAAATCGAAGTTTCAGCGTTTGGTATCCACGACATGAGAGTAATGGTAGATTCAAGAACTGGGAGAATTGTAGGATGGGACTAAATCCCTCCAAAGGGGCTGTTATGATTGATACCTCTAAGAAGCTTTACAACACATTTCATAGATAATCTGTGAAGAATTTTAATGACCACCAAGATTTCGAATAAGGCCAAAGATAATTGATATTTTCTTTAACTTTCCATAAGTCTTAAAAAACTGGCTATTTCTTTCACATTAACTAATTCATCTAATTGTATTTTGATTTCGTTTACAATGGAATTGTAATCTTCTTTATACACGTCTTTGAGTACGTTACGCAAAGGTTCTGGATTCTCATAACAATCCATGATAGTACAGTTGTAATTAGCATTAAGTTTGGATGTTATCAAGTGATAGTTAGTATTTCCGTTTCTCATCAAGACTGCCTCTACACAGAACACTAAGGCCATCTTGTTTTGCTCGGAAAAAGTATCAACCATTACTTACCAATGTATATTTTAGAACGGTCTACGTAAAGAGTAGTTAGCTGAAAATGCAAATTCTTAGCTATATTCGTTAGATCCTTAATTTAACGCTCAAACCTCTGATTAAACACTAGAAAGTAATCAGCCAAATGTTGACATCAACAGAGTTAACCCTTATTACTCCAAATGTTGTAAGAAAATTTCGACAGAGAGGATTATTATCTTAGATTCATCGCACAAGATCTTCATAGGTGAAAGCTGCCTCAAAGACGAGACTATTAGGAACCACTTAAGGCGAGTTATTGAAAAATATCAATTTCCAAAACAGAATGTGATAGAGGGAGTTAACCTCGATAATGCCAATACTGGCGATTATCTAGTTCGATGCATTGGCGGTTCTATTCAGGTCTTTCAAATGGAGTATTTGCTAAACTTTGGTTTTAGAACAAAAAAGATAGGAGAGCTATAAACTCCAGTTTTCAAATTTTACTCTCGATTATTCTTTGGTTCTCTGAAAAGAAATATAATTAAACAGTTAGATAAATCATTTAGTAATCAATTCATGGAATTGTTATCTCTCTTCATTCTCTTTTAAGGATGAACTATCAGGAATATCCTCGGGAATAATTTTTCTTCTGTATAACGCTAACGCAAGAACAACCGATACAAGGGATATCAATCCGGCTGTAAGAAATATCAGACTGTACGCTTTGTCAGAGGGGAATTGTCCGGCCATTGTTGTTCCTTGATACATCTGCTGATACATCCCTGCAACTGTTGGCCCAATGGACTGGCCAACCATGAGAAGTAATACTGTCATTCCAAGAACTATTCCGCTAACCTCTATTGGAGCTGATAATAACACTACATTAAACCCACCCGTAATAGAAAGCGATAGTCCTGCAGAAATTACTGCCAGTGAGGCAGTAACCATAAATTCTGTTGCATGAAACATAAAGAGACTAAAGAATCCTATGGTGCCAACTATTGTTCCTATCGCCGCAAGTCTTGTATTGCCTATTTTATTTAGACTGAAACCGGACGTAGCGGTACCAACTAATAAGACGATCATAAATGGAAGCTGCACATTTGCAGTAGATATCGCATCTCCTCCGAATCCAAGTGGTTGAGGACTTCGTACCATAACAGGTATTGCTTGATACACCATGAATGTGGAAAGACCGGCTATCATCAAAATGAGAATTGCCGGAAGAAGCGTTCGGTGAGTAATTAGCTTGAGGTCAACTAATGGAGAGTCCGTTCTCTTTTCTATAACTATAAACAACGCAAGCGAAACTGCCGCAGCGGCAAAGAGCCCCATGATTTCAAACCCTGTGGATTCTAGATTATTTTGTAAATATGTTAGACCAGAAAGGAATAAAATTATTGTGGCAGCAAGTGTAATTATCCCTTTAAGATCTATTTGCATTAAAGATGGGTCCGCTTTGACTGTATTCTTGTCTGAGTTCGTTTCCAGAGAGTTTGATGTTGGCACTATTGCGGCTCTTCTAATGTAAATGAATCGCGATATCACAAGTAGCAGACCCACTGAAACAGGCAATATTGAGAAGAATGTTGCATGCCATCCATAGTTTTGAATTATTCCGGCACCCGCCAGTAACCCTACCACGGCTCCTCCAGAAAATGTTGAGCTAAATACGGATTGAGCCACAGCAAGCTTTTTCGTAGGAAATATGTCTCTTATGATTCCAAACGCTATTGGAAATATGGAGACCACTATGCCTTGGGCTATTCTTGCTGCAATCATGAATACTATACTGTTAGCAAACCCTGCGGCCAAAATGCCAAAACAGTAGACTGCTAGAACAGTAAGCAATATCTTTTTTTTGCCATAAATGTCTGAAAGCTTACCTGCAATCGGAGTCATCACAGCTCCTGCAATTAGGTAAGAAGAAAGTATCCAAGATGACGTGCTATATGAAATATTAAAATCCCTAATGAAATCTGGAATGGCAGGCAATACCATTGTCTCTCCATACATTGCTATCAAACCCAAACAGCTCAGGATGGCAAGTGTTCTCCAAGATGAACGACTGATTTTCTCATGTTCTGTCATAGTCAACCTCATATAGCATCTAACAAGGTAGAAATTTGAAGTTTATTTGACAATCTCTGGAGGCTTTTCAAGCATCTGCCTGCAGGTGCGCGATTTTGCCTCCTTGAATGCATTATTGGTAGAAACATGAAATTGATTTTTCCGCAAAAATGGGTGCAGCATCCCTACGCAAGAGCTATCGGCTTGACAAATTTAATAAAAAGAGATCCATCGTTACTATTCTTTGATACGGGCACAGTAAATGGAAGGTATCTTGATCGGTCTCTTGCATTTTCTATTTTCTTTCTAGTAGAAGGGTCCTTTTCATTATACCGAGGCTCTAATCTAATTCTTGTCAAGATGGTTTCAGTAATTTCTTCATACGTGTATTTATCAGTATGGTCAAATTGTTCGACTGTTAGCTTCCATAATGATGTACCTATTTTTAAAAACACAGGTAAATTCTATTATATGAATTCATAGAAAAGTCACTTAATATTTATTAATCATTGATCTTGAGTGCTGACGTTTACTAAATGAATGACAAGAAATGGAAAATACCGCATATGGCAGGTGCGGAACAACTGGTACCAAATAAAAGACAACCAAAACGAATAGATCTGCATGTAGTTAAACGACTCATTAAATTGCTGTATTATAATGCCAGAATAAAAAAGACAAAGATTGCCACAAAATGTAATCTAGGATATGACAAATGTGTTCTATATCTGAATTGGCTTGAGATGATGGATTTAATTGATAGGGAAACCGATGCAGATGGTTTTGAAACCATTGTTTTAAGCGAAAGAGGAAATGATTTCTACAAAAGAAACCTTAATGATAATTAAGCTAGATTTCAAAAATTAAAGAACACGAGATACGAAGAATTTTAGCTACAAATGTTACTTAGCAGATCAG
>MNFB01000076.1 GCA_001917995.1 Thaumarchaeota archaeon 13_1_40CM_4_38_7
GGCAAATGTAGCAAATGGCGCGCATACTATCTATTATTACAGCGCAGACAACTTAGGTAACAAAGAGGCCGTAAAGTCAACAAAGTTTAGTGGCGCAGTGACCTACACCTTCTGCTCTTCAGGCTGCAACTACAACAACCTCCAGAATGCGATAAACGCCCTACCTGTAGGTGGAGGCACGATAGTCATTAAGGCTGGTACGTATACAATGTCAAACACTATATATTTGAAGTCCCACACGACGCTCGAGTTTTCCCCGTACGCACACATATACTTCACCGGTACTAGTAAGCCTATCTTGAGGGGAAATAACATTGATGACGTAGTAATTAGAGGTGGATATTTGACCGGATTCTCAGGTGTAAAGGCCATTGCGTTTTGGGATAGCAATGGAATTACAGTTGATGGAACCAAAATAATACTGGTTCGGGGAAGTGACTCAAATGCATTCTATTGCGTAGACTGCACTGATGTCCATATTTCGAATATCAATGCAAAGACAGCAACAAGAATGATAGACATAAAGACGGGTTCAGGGATAAATAATGGGCTTTCGCGCAACATTTGGGTATTGGATTCAGTTATTGACGACGTTTCTGTGGAAGGAATTAGGGTGGCGTGGTCTACCGATGTGCACATCACAGGCAATACTGTTACCAATACACAAAACAACGGAATCGATATAGGTTGGAGCAAGAATTCGGAAGTCAAATGGAACACATTGAAAAATGTGGGGCTTCCCGTCGGGTCAGGCATCCATACTGATTCAGCAATTGGCGCACTTGTCGCGAATAATTATATAGACGGAACTGGAGAGGCTGGAATAACCGTCTTCAGAGCATCAAACATTAATGTAATTGATAACACAATCAAGAATACAGGCAGGTCAGGAGTGGACATAGTAACATCCACAGCACCCAACTCCTACATTACAGTAAAATCAAACGACATAATAGCACCCACCTATAATGGAATATACGTTTCTCCCCTGCAGTACAAGATAGTAATTACCGATAATACAATAGAACAACTGCCGGCCGGCATGAAAGGCGTGTTCGTCAACGTTCCAAATACAACGACCACAGTTAGCGGCAATGTAGTTATCTAAGAGCCTACGCGTACTAATTAAAGTGCTAAAATTGGAGTATTGGCATGAGAGGTAAGCTGCTGCAAGTCTAACAGCTGTGGCAACCCGCAAGACAATGCTCAATACCTCGATAACAATAATACTATAACATTCTTCATAATGTTCTATATAGCCTTATATCTATCCGACGGAATTTTTCCTTGTTTATCTCCATGAACATAACATATTCCGATTGGATTATTAGCCGCTTTCTCAACCTCTGGAACTTGTTGTCCACTGTCAATGCAACTTGGAAAACCTTTAGGAACTATCGCACGGTCCTAAAAACACAACTGACGCAAGCCTATCCCGTGGTGGGGCTTCTCAGGGATGGCAAGAGAATAATGATCAGTGGCAACAATGGCGTATTACTCCTGACACATCATCCCAAAACAGGGTATGCATTGGGCTATAACTTTGAGCTTGACATTGTCAGGGTGAATGACTGTGAAATTGTAGGCGGGATAACAAACGGCGACGTCCCCGGCATCTTTCTGGATGGCGAATATGAGCGGCTGCCAGTAGAGGGCAAAACCGTTCTTGACTTGGGCGCTAACATCGGCGATACACTCACCTACTTCATGCTGCGGGGAGCCTCTAGAGTCGTAGGAATTGAGCCATTCCCGCACAACTACGCCTTAGCTAAGATAAACATCGAAGCCAACAAGTTTGGCACTGCAGCCGTCATCAGGTTAGCCGCATGTGCTGGGAAAGGCGGAAGCATAACCGTCGATATGGCGCAGGGAAGCACGACTACAAAGCCGCAAGATGTATTGGAGCAGGGGCATGAAGTGCCAGTCCTGACACTGGAACAGACCATCCAAGAACATGCCATTCCCGCAGGCTCTGTAATGAAAATGGATACCGAGGGCTATGAATATGACATAATCCTATCCACGTCAAATGAGGCATTGCGGAAATTCAGCCATATTCTTATCGAATATCACCACGGCTACAAGAACCTGAAAGCCAAGCTGGAAAGCGCAGGGTTTTCAGTCAAGACGGATATTCCACGCGCCCCGCATCTGTTAAGAAGGCTTGCAGGTGGCAAGACTACGACAACATACCTCGGGTTCCTTTACGCTTATCGTTAGTATGGATCATCGCTCAAAGACTATCGGTAATAATTCCCATAGTGACTAGAACTAGTCAATTGCAATAAGAGAGCCTTGCACGCTGAATACTACAAACAGTGGCGAATCCTGTGCTGGCAATTCTATCTTGCTTGGTACATGTTTCTAGGATAGCAGTTTGGTGCTTTTTGATTTTGTTCCGCACATAACAGAATCAAATCCTCATCAATTGACAATGTTTCCGCTTATCGTCGTGCCGGTTCCAATATTAAAGTATGGGCCTCTTTCATTGCCACTAAGTGTGTTATTCGTCAGGCTGGTATTAGTAGCTCCATTGCCAATAAATACCCCGTAGCCATCATTGCTTCCCGTTATTGTATTCCGGTCTATTATCGTATTTTCTGGATTGTTAGTGCTCTGACATTTTATAACTTCAATGCCATGACCGTCACTTTTGAAGATTGTTTCAGTGACCACCTGGCCTGAATTTCTAATCGTGTTTGCCACGACAAAGTTATTGTCTGAGCTGCATAGTGAGATACCGTTGGTACCCGACAGATCTATTGTGTTGCCAACTAGGACTACTATATTTGCGCTGTCTGTGTGGATGCCGACTGCATTATTTACCGTTCCAAAGCCTGCGTGAACTATTACGTTATTTCGTACCTCCACTCCCAAATCGAACCCAACATCGATCCCATTATTTCCACAATCTCTCACATCGTTAAAGTTGACATGGACATCCAAGCCGTAGACATTCCTTGTGCATTCAGCCGAGCCGTCGCTGACCGTGTTTTTCTCGATCCAGATATTCTGGCTCGTACCATCCCTAGTCGCGGTAAGGGTTGTTGTTGCAATAGGTCTCGACCATGACAAATATTTGCCATTTTCTACCAGAACGTTCTTGCAACTTCTACACTCAAAGCCATCTGACTTGTCGTTGTCCGGCCCGCCCTTCACACCGGTGATTATCCCACCCTTCACGATTATGTTATTTCCATTTGTAATGTATATCGCATCGTGTGGTGCGCTGAATTGCGTAATGACAGGATTGATGAACATTACATTGTTGATTTTGTCTCCAGAGAATATTTTATTGCTTGCAGAATGGATTACAGATGCTCCTGCCTCAAATTCAATAACTAGGTTAGAGCGCAAGTTCACCGTTGTCGGGAACCAGAGTTGTCCCTTTACTATGATTTTTCCGCCATCCGCCGGGAGTGCATCAATCGCAGAACTTATTGAAGTGTAATTGCAGCCGGTCTTGCACACTGTGTGGACGGTAGAACCGTAGGTCACTGCTGTGGGCCTTACGCCACCAATAGTAGGAATGGTGTAGGCGGTTGTACTTTGAATAGTTACCAACTGCGCAGCTTTAGCATAGTTACCACTCGCATCTGTAGCCGTCCAAGTAACAATCGTCTTTCCAACTAGGAATCCATTAGCCGGGGCATCATTAGTTATCTTCGGGCTTGGATCTTCCAAATCAGTAACTGTGGGCATACCTAGAACTACTTGAGTAAGAAGGCCGGTAGCATCAGTTATTACATCTGGAGGAGCGATTATTGTAGGTGGAATGACATCCGGGTTGTTGCTTGGAATGGGGTTCGGTGGCTGCGCATTTATCACTGCTACTATCTGAGTATCTGCTGCACTATTACCACTTGCATCTGTAGCCGTCCAAGTAACAATCGTCTTTCCGACTGGGAATCCATTAGCCGGGGCATTGTTGGTGACTAGTGGGGATGGATCGACTCTATCATTGACTATAGCCGAGCCAATCGAGATCGATGTCAGTGCCCCAGTGGAATTAATCATGATATCAACTGGGGCAACTATAGTCGGTGAAGTAGTATCGACTATAGTCACTGTCTGAGCCGCTGTTACAGTATTGCCGGAAGCATCTTTAGCCTTCCAAGTTACTGTGCTGCTACCTATCCCATAACCAAGAGGAGCATCGTTACTGACAAACGGAGACAAATCGGCTAAATCGCTAACTATTGGTGTACCAAGTGATACTGAAGTCTTTACGCCTGTAGCTTCGGCAACTATATTTGATGGGGCAACTAACAGTGGCGGACTCTTATCTTCGATTACTATATTCTGCAGAGCAGTACCATGATTACCAGAATAGTCTGTCGCTTTCCATGTAACAATTGTCGTTCCTACCGGGAAACCATTAGCTGGCGCATTGTTGGTAACCGTTGGATTAGGATCTTGTGTGTCGCTGACTGTTGGTAAACCTAGTATCACCAAAGTCAGTGGACCCGCAGCATTCGCAAAAATATATGGCGGCGGAATTATGGTAGGCGGAGTACTATCTGTTATGGTGCCGGGGTTTGAGCTTGGGTCTGGGCTAGATGTTGAACCTGACCCACCACCACCTCCGCCTCCTCCTGAGTATGAGCCGGAAATCGAAGGTGAAGTC
This sequence comes from Thaumarchaeota archaeon 13_1_40CM_4_38_7, assembly GCA_001917995.1. GTDB lineage: Archaea > Thermoproteota > Nitrososphaeria > Nitrososphaerales > Nitrosopumilaceae > Nitrosotalea. Next base: position 4,628 of record MNFB01000076.1, read on the forward strand.
TCTGTGGGAAGGCTACTTGTAGTGTCGGTCGATGAATTGGTATTAGCCGTGGAAATTGTATCAGGAGTGCTCACTTCGGTATTTGGATTAGTGTTAAAACTAGCCGAAACTAGTTGGGTATCTGTTGCAGAGTTGCCAGACGAATCCGTGGCTGACCATGTAACGGTAGAAGTTCCTAATGGGAAACCGTCTACAGGGGCGTCGTTCACGATAAAGGGAGAGCTATCAACTGCGTCTTTGGCATAAGCAGATCCGAGTGATAATTGCGTCAAGTAAGTTGAACTGTCTACATTTACAACAACATCAGAGGGTGCCATAATAATCGGTGGAGTAGTATCAACTAGAGTCAATTTTTGTAATGCTGTCGCTATGTTGCCAGCATCATCTTTTGCTGTCCACATTATGCCGCTAGTACCCAATGGATACCCGCTAAAAGAAGCATTGTTAGTCACAATAAGAACTGGATCGACATTGTCTGTAACTGATGGTGCGGCAAGGGGTACTAAAGTTAGGACGCCGGTGGCTTCGACAACAAGATCCTTCAAACCACTTATCGCAGGAGGGGTATGATCTCTTGCCACCTGCGAACGGTAGTTTCCGTTATTGTTTTTGGTAAACGATAACATGTCGTTCATTACTTTTGTCAAGTCACCGCTTAGCACGTTCGATCCCAGGCTTGCATAAGCGCTTGTCATCAGAACGGTACAAATAATTATTGATATTATCGTTGAGGACCTGATCCCAACACGACTAAAGTTGCCGAAGTGTGAAGGATTTCTTGAGTGTCTTGTAGCTTTTCCTTTCTTGCTAGAATTTCCTATGGAACGAATCAGGCCTCGACGAAACTTCGTAGAGTCAAAAGTCTCGCTGTTCCTCTTTTGATGGGGTTTTCGGGAAGAAGACTTTGGCCGCCTCTTTTTCTTCACTTTGCGTACAAGTGCATCATGAGCGAGAGATTCTTCTATGGGGACACCTGTATGTCCAGAAGAGTACATTCTCGCGTCTGCTGCCTTTTTGTTCACTTGCATTGAGACAACTTGAGATTGGGCAAAGAATTGCTAAATCTGGGCGCATGTCCCCTTTTATGGCAACAAAATCCTTAAAAGTAATGAGAACGCGCATCAAAAGTAGTTATTAATCTTCGCGTTTGTAAAATTTTTTCATACAAGTATTTTGGTCGATTTTGTTAGACCGGCATGAGTTCAGGCCGCTGCCCACGCTCAGGATGTTTCGCCCCCTCCACACTCAATTTGGGAGCATATTCTGCAGGACCAGAGGACAATGTAGGCTATAGTAAGCAACTGCAGATATAGAAAACAGAGTCGAATGTTCCATAGATACTTATCTTCATGTTCCGGCCACAGGGAGAATGCTTGACGACTGTTCCTTTCGAAGAAAGTACAAACATGACACAGAAGGTAGTTGATTTTCCGGCTCAGGTTGCAGACGCCTATTCATTGTTGGGTAGTCAGAAAGAACTCCTACCCCAATTCTACAGCAAATTTTCATCAATTGTTATCTTGGGTATGGGGGGCTCGGGGGTCGCCGGCGATTTTGTACGCGTGTTGCTAAGAAATTCCTCAATTCCTATTTACGTCTGCAAGAATTCGCTTCCTCCTAGTTTCGTTAACGGCGAGACTCTGGTAATAGCAATAACATATTCTGGAAAAACCCATGAAACGCTTAATGCGCTAGACGCATCGCTACGGTCTGGAGCAAAATGCATCGTTTTAACATCTTCACCTGAGCTTGGCTTGCTGTGCGAAGAAAGAAATACTCCTTGGATTTTCACTCCATGGAACAGCTACAGCAGAGCATCATTTGGCTATGTGCTTATTCCCGTTCTTGGGATACTGCATAAGTGTGGGCTTTTCCCTACTATCGATTCGGATGTTTCCGAGGCCATTACAGTGCTAAACCAGATCAAGACAGAATGCGGCCCAGATGTTCCTGTACGGAATAACCCTGCCCACCTGCTGTCCCTAGCGCTTGTCGACAGGTTTCCTGTTGTATACGGAGAATATAGTTTCACAGATGTTGTCGCACTTCGGTGGAAGCAACAATTGAATGAAAATGCCAAAGTTCATTGTTACTACGATGTCCTTCCAGAGCTTCTCCATAATGAAATTGAAGCGTGGGATGGCGATACCACTCAATCCTTTACTCTGATATTCTTAAGAGACCTGATACTTGAACGCGAAAATCATTTTGAGGGGAAAATAGAAGCAGCCAAATATCTTGCAGAGAACAAGGGCGCGAAAGTCTTTGAGTTATGGACAAAGGGAAAATCCGAACTAGCGAGGTTACTCTCCTTGAGCTATCTGGCAGACTTTGTCAGCATCTATCTCGCTGCCTCGAGAGGCGTCAAGTCTGAAGTTACCCGCAATATTGATTATGTAAAGAAGCATGCTCCTGCGCATGTGGAGAGCAGGGAGGCATGACTGAGATGACCGAAGGCAATTGGTGTGCCGACCAAATGGCAAAGACCCAGATTGTCGTTATAGCAGGTGGGAGGGCAAAGAGAATGGGAACAGACATCCCCAAATGCCTTTTAGAGATTTCCGGCAAGAAATTGATCGACATTTGCATAGAATCTCTAACAAAAGAAGGATTCAGCGATTTCGTATTTTTGCTCGGGCACAAACATGAAATGGTAACAGATCATATCGGCAATGGCAGCAGATACGGCATTAAAGCTAAGTTTAGTGTTGACCCTCCTACCGTTTTAGGCTGGGGCAAAGGCAAGGCATTCAAATACGCACTGACAACAGAAAAGATTGATTCTTCAAGACGAAGCATAGTGGTCTTTCCTGACGACCTTATTCTAGAAGATAGAATCTTTTCCAAATTTCTCATGAGCCATGTGCAAGCCTGCCGCAAACACGGGATTTCTGCATCAACGCTGCTCGTTCCCGGCACTTACTACCCCTACGCAGTGGCAGACGTGGACGGTGATGGGGTAGTAAAAAAATTCATAGAGAAACCATTTCTTAACGAACCAACGTCAGTGGGGGTGTACATCTTTGAATCGGAAGTCTACAATGTTATCCACGACTTAATCGGGCTAGACGATCCCACCCCTGTTGATCTGGAATCAACCATTATGCCTAGGCTGGTTACTGAAAACAAGCTAGGCAGTTTGCTTATCGCTAGCGATAAGTGGGTGCCAATCAATACGATGAAAGAGTACGAGCAGGCAATCAAGGTCTTTTCAAAATGAAATTAGCAAGAATGATGACTGCAATACCACAGCGCCAAAAGATGATAATGTTGGATGATGGTAGACTGAACATGATTTTTAAACTAGAATGGAGTGTATTTACAAAGTGAGCTACACACATTCGCTTACTCAAGCAAGATACGAACATCTTGGCTCAAGAATTACTGATCTGATTCAGGAAAAGGCTCCCAATGCCAAGTTCGGACTTGACATAGGTGCCGGTACCGGCGGCCTCACACGCAAGCTGATCGAAAAGACAGGAATAACATTCTCAGGTGTAGAACCTTCGCTTTCAAATGACAAGTTTGTAGATGGCGATATCACAATATTGAAGGGCTTTGCACATGAGATCCCTTTTGCCGATAACATGTTTGATGTAGTCACTTTAACAAGCGTGTACGAGCATATTCACCCCGAAAATAGGTTTCAAAGTATGAAGGAAATACATCGTGTGCTAAAGTCAGATGGGGTGCTTGTAGGACAAATACCAAACATGTACTTTCCAATTGAGTTACACAGCAGACTTCCGTTTCAGTCATATCTGCCACGTTCTATGGGACAGTGGTATTTGAAAAATTTCTCTTCAGTGCCTTGGAAAGAGAGTGGAATGGATTGGTTTAGAGTAGGTCCCAGACATTTGAGAAAGGACGCTTTTGCCGCTGGATTTGCTGAAGGCAGATTCTATGGAGCAAGCTATCCGGCAGATGCAATACCGGCCAAGTTCCGTTGGGCAATCCCTATTCTACGAGTAATTCCCCTTGGTTTTGACTTTTACTTTAGAAAGAATGCTGGTGTTGCAGCTAGCAATTAGTCTGCATTAGACTTGGATGACATTTACGCTGTATGGACTTTGCGGTAAAGGGCGCGATATTAGATGCTGCTAATTATTAGACTTCTTGCCGGTGTGAGGCATCGCGCTTTGTTCACTCGTAAGCCAGCAATCAGCGCAAAAATGGTACGGGTCAATGCGACTTTTTTGATCAGCTAATATTTGTTCGTTTGGTACTAGTCCGATAACTGTTATTAGGATAGAGAGATAAGTCATAACTGGGATCAAAAGTGAAGACATGCTAAGGAAAAGTCTTTTCGAATCATGTACTAGAGCATGGTCTAGTTTTATTCTTTCCCCTTTCTCTACGACAACAGCGATTTTAGTGGTAGTTTCGGCGGCCGTAATGATATCACCTACGTTGGCCGCTGCCGTTTCCAGTCCGACTCCGCCTTGCTGCGCAGTGGCGTACTGGAGTCTTGATGACAATCTAAAGGATACAAGCGGCAATGGAAACGATGGAATGGCAAAAGGAGATGCTCACTTCGTGAGTGGTTACGAAGGCAACGCCTTGTCACTTGATGGTAATGGCGATTATGCTATAGTGAAGGATAGTTCAACCTTGCGCCTAGCAGGGGCATTTACTCTTGCGGCATGGGTTAAACTTGATACATTGACACCAGAAGGACACCATCTTCGAATTCTGGAAAAAGGCACCTCACCTGGAGAGAAATACTGGATGTTCTATGTAAAGTCGTCTAAGAAAATAGGGTTTGGATTCATAAACTCAGAGAAGGATGTCCAAGTTCTTACTCAAAAAACCAATTGGCAATCGGGTCGATGGTATCACGTGGTTGCAACATATGATCCTGCCGTAACCTCTAACAACATGAAGATCTATGTTGATGGGGTGCTAGACAATATGGCTACGAAAACTGGA
>MNFB01000005.1 GCA_001917995.1 Thaumarchaeota archaeon 13_1_40CM_4_38_7
CTTGTTCCAGATCCGATAATAGATCTTCTTTTGTAGTTGCCTTGCTTTGCAAAACCTCAAGCGCTAATCCAAAAGCACCTGAAACTCCGATTGCCGGTGCTCCTCTGACAACAAGATTTCGTATTGCATCTGCGATCTCTCTGTAATCAGTGAATTTTACATAAACAAGCTCATTTGGTAATTTTGTTTGGTCAATCATAACAACCGCATTTTCCTTCCATTCTACCGTCCTAAGGCTTGAGTGAATCTTAGTTTCCATATATTGAAGCTTAAGAAACTGTGCTATATATCATTCAAATTCACAGAAAGTCGTATTCTCAATTTAGATACAGTATTCTTTGCCAAGCCTTCTGAAGTCTTACTAGGTCTAACCAAAATGTGCCAATAATAGACAATTAAACATTATATTGCGATCATTCTTCAACTGATTAGTTGATTAGTCTTGCAACGTTGAAAAAGTACGACCTTTCAGAGATGCATGATGTATACGATGCATGGCCTGAGATTGCAAAAGAATCCTATGATTCTGACCAAGAAACTGTGGATTTTAGGAGTATAGATCATATTGTATTTGCTGGGATGGGCGGATCCGGAGCACTTGGAGATATCTTTTCTGCCATATTATCTAAAACTAACCTTCACGTTGCAGTTGCAAAAGGTTACCATTTGCCAAGTACAGTAGACAGTAATACTCTTGTAGTCACAACGAGCATATCTGGAAATACCGTAGAAACGCTCACTGTTCTGGAGGCTGCGCGTAAGTTAAAGTGTAATATAATTGCTTTTTCATCCGGCGGGAAGATGGAGAATTACTGCATCAAACACAAGATAGAATATAGGAACATACAGCAACTGCATTCGCCTCGAGCTTCCTTTCCTAATTTCTTATACACCATTTTGAGAGTTATGGGTCCTGTGATACCTGTTAAGAAACATGATATTTCAGACTCCATTAATAAACTTGAAAAAAATGCAAAAGAGATTTCTTCTGCAAATCTGACACAAAATAATCCCTCTCTAACTCTAGCGAAATGGATCACTGGCATACCCATAATTTACTATCCATTTGGATTTCAGGCTGCAGCAGTTAGGTTCAAGAATTCAATTCAAGAAAATGCCAAGACTCATGCCATTATAGAGGATGTGATCGAGGCATGCCATAACGGAATAGTGGCATGGGAAAAGTACGAAAACGTTATGCCAATTCTCTTGGAAGGTGAAGACGATTATGTCAAGACTAAAGAGAGATGGAAGATACTCAAGGAATATTTTTACGAGAACGAGATAGATTATTGGGAAGTACCCTCTGTAAGAGGAAGCATATTATCCAAACTGATCAATCTCATTTACCGACTGGATTACACTAGTATTTACAGAGCAATATTATCAAAAGTAGATCCTACACCTATTGATTCAATTGACTTCATCAAGGATCGCCTCTAAAAATTAGATTATTTGTTCTCGATGTAGTATGTATTGTATTTCTGGGAAAACCATTTTAGCGAGGATAATCGAGGGTTGATATGATCAAGGCTGTTATTACTTCAGCCGGAAGGGGTGTAAGGCTGCTTCCCATGACAAAAGAGATGCCAAAGGAGATGATGCCGATCTTTTCCAAGATTCATGGAAACCAACGTATCGTCTTGCCGCTACTTCAATTAATTTTTGAGCAACTGTATTCGTGTAACTTACGCGATTATTGCTTCATTGTAGGAAGAGGAAAAAGATCAATCGAAGATCATTTTACCATTGATCATCATTTTCGCAATACCCTATCTAACAAAAATCGAAAGATAATTTCAAATTTTTATGAAAGACTAGAGAATTCACATTTAGTATGGATAAATCAAGACAAACCAAGAGGGTTTGGAGATGCGGTTAGAATGGCGCAGAGATTTGTTGGTCAAGATAATTTTATAGTTCATGCGGGAGATGTATCTATATTGAGCGGTAGAATTCATCCCATTTTACGATTAATTAAAGCCGGTGAGGATCCTTCTGTTTCTGCAGTGCTTTTGTTTAGGAAGGTTAAGGATCCAGAAAGACACGGTATACCAACGCTCAAGAAAATTTCGAAAAATTTGTTTCTGGTTGAAGAAGTGGAGGAGAAACCAGATAAGCCAAAATCGAATATTGGATTGATGCCCTTATACTTTTTTACGCCAAGAATTTTTGACGCATTAAAGAAAATCAGGTTGGGGAAGGGCAAGGAGTATCAGCTTACTGATGCCATTCAGAAGTTAATAGAGCATGGAGAAAAGATAGTTGCCATCCCATTATCTTCTGTAGAAAAAGTTCTTGATGTAGGAACCGTGGACTCGTACAAATGCTCTCAAGAGAGCTCTTACAGATACGCATAATTTTTTATCCTATCGGTCTTGAGATATGATGTGAAAATTGGGATAGTTGGGCTTGGATTCGTAGGGTTATCATTTGCAGTAGTCCTTGGACACAGAGGCTATTCAGTTATTGGAGTTGATACCGATAAAAATAAGATTTCAAGTATTCTTTCTAAAAAGTCTCCCTTCTATGAACCAAAATTAGATAGAATGTTAGAGACAACATTAAAAAAATCATTGAAAGTATCGACAGATGTAGTTTCAGTAGCGTCAGAGTGCCAACTCATCTTTATTACTGTAGGAACTCCTCTTTCAAAGACAGGTTACATTGATTTAAGTAAGGTGAAGTTAGCCGCGAGAAATATTGGTAGTGCATTATCGAAAACGCAGAACAAGCCAACAATAATAATCAAGAGTACAGTATCGCCTGGAACTACACGAGACATAATACAACCAATTTTGGAAAAACAATCTAGAAAGAAGACAGGAATGGGGTTTGGTCTCTTAACTAATCCTGAATTCTTAAGAGAGGGAAAGGCAATAGATGACACCATCAAACCACACATAGTTGTCATAGGCGGAGATGATAACGAGTCAATTACAAAGTTACGAAGTTTCTATCTCAGGTTGTATAGAAAAAAAGTCCCTATAATTGTAACCAACTCTCAAACAGCAGAATTAATAAAATATGCCAACAACTCTTTTTTAGCGACAAAAATAAGCTTCATCAATCAAATGGCCAATATTTGCCAAGCCATTCACGGAACCAATATAGATGATGTTGCAAGAGCTATTGGACTTGACCCCAGAATAGGAAATCTTTTCCTAAGAGCAGGGCCAGGATATGGTGGTTCTTGTTTACCAAAGGACCTACAGACGCTAATCTCTTTCTCAAATAGAATTGGAAATAATCCTACACTATTGAGAGCAGTTCAGCATACGAACAGTCTACAAGTTGAGAACGTAGCAAGAATGATAAAAAATGTACTTGGTAGTTATGAAGGAAAGAGGATTACTATTTTGGGGCTTTCCTTCAAAGAAGATAGTGACGATATAAGGGAATCCGCTTCTATCAAGATTATCAAATTACTCCAAAAAAGACATGCAAAAATAACTGTTCATGATCCAAAGGCGATAGGAAATACAGAGAGAATTTTTGGCGATTCTATAAGATACTCCCAATCGGTACATGATGCATTGAAGGGAAGTGAGTGTGCTGTTATAATGACACCTTGGAATGAATATCGCAAAATAACAAACAAGGATATCGTAGTTATGAAAAGAAGAATAATTATAGATAGCAGAAGACAACTCGATAAGGACAAGATAAAAGCAGAATATCACGCTGTTGGATTGGGATAAGAGTAGCTACGCACAATATTACAAATCAAATTTTCAGTTAATGTATCAGTGATTATACAGACATCTTGATATAGAATACATCTAAAATGTTTTGATGTGGGGCAACGAATTTCAGGGGTAACACTAAAAGAAATTTCAGAGGATGATTTACAATTCTTATACAAACTTCTGAAACAAAGGGACCCTGACGCAAACATATCTCATAAAGTTATGCCCAGTTATGATGAACATGTCAAGTTCGTTACCTCAAAACCATATTCAAAGTGGTATGTCATGCATTACAAAAAACAAAAGATTGGATCTATCTACTTGACTAAGCAGAATGAGATCGGAATATTCATACTAAATGGAATGCGGGGGAAAGGTGCCGGCGAAGAAGCATTAAGATTATTAATTAAACTTAATCCTAGAGATAGATATCTTGCTAACGTAAGTCCTAAGAATAAAAAATCAATTCAGTTTTTTAAAAAGAATGGATTTAACATAATACAACATACTTATGAGCTAACCAAGAACGAAATTAATCGATCCTAATATGAAAAAAATGATCAAATTGTTTGACCCCGTAGTTGGTATCAAAGAAGAACTTGCCATAAGGAAAACTCTAAAGAGCCATTTCTGGGCATCTGGAGCTGGAACTGGCAGTGTCTTGAAATTTGAAAATAAATTCAATCAATACATAGGTTCGGACTGTACAGTCGCGTTAAATAGCGGAACTGCTGCACTTCATTTGGCGCTTTCGCTTTTTGATATTCGTAATAGGGAGGTTGTTATTCCTTCCCTCTCTTTTGTCTCCACCGCACATGCTGTAATTTACAATGGCGGGATCCCAATTTTCGTTGATGTTGATCCAAATACACTTTGCATAGATCCGGATCAATTAAGAAAATCAATAACGAAAAAAACCAAAGTTATACTGCCAGTACATTTTGCTGGAATGCCATGCGATTTGGATGAAATAATCGGGTTATGCGAAGAATTCAAGATTCATCTTATTGAAGACGCGGCACACGCGGTTGGAACATTATACAAAGATAGAAAAATAGGAGCTCATGGAGATGCAGTCTGTTTCAGCTTTCATCCAGTAAAGAACCTGGCAATGCCTACAGGAGGAGCTATTTCATTGAATGGAAATAATGCTAAGAAATTTAAGAAAATTTTGCAATCTCGTAGGTGGTGTGGAATAGCTAACCGAAAAAGATGGACCTATGATGTAAATGACCTGGGATGGAATTATTACATGAATGAGTTTTCTGCAGCCATTGGTATAGAGCAATTAAAGAAATTAGACTATCTCAACAACAAACGAAGGAAAATAGCTCAGGAATACTCAGATAAAATAAACGTTGAAGCAAAGATGCCCTTCAACAAGGAAAGCTCCTATCATTTTTACTGGATGCAGGTCAAGAATAGAGAGCGATTCATGAGTAAAATGCTTGCAAATAATGTAGAAACCGGAATCCATTACAAGCCCATACACAGAATGAGTTTTTACAAACAACGAGTTAATCTGCCCAACACTGATAAGGCTTCAGAACACTTGGTGTCAATCCCTATTCATCCCAATCTCTCTGGCTCGGATATAGAAAAAATAATTCAGTTAATTAACAAACTCTGCTAGCTAAGTTATTCGAATTCTGTTATGCCATCACCTTTTTTTACGTCTATCTTGGATCGTTTGCCGTTAACAACAGAAAGAAATCTTGCGTCCAATCCTCTTAGACGGTTCCCTGGCCTTAGTATATCAAAATTAACACCTTCTTGCAAGATCTCTCCCTTTGGGATATTCTTTATTGCCTGAAGAGATCGAGTTGCAAAGCGTCTAAGTTCAAGTTCTTCAGGAAAAACCTGCTTTATGCTATTGCCTTTAGCTTTCTCGGCACTTCTAACAGACTTTATCATCAATTCAAGTTCAGATGGGATTAATGCAAATTGGTGATCTGGGCCAGGAAGGTGCCTGTCCAAAGTGAAGTGTTTCTCTATAATCGTAGCTCCTAGCCCTACGGCCAAGACGGGTGCGATGACAGGTTCCATACTATGATCTGAAAATCCTATCGGTAACGAGTACCTAGATCGCATTGCAGGTATCGCTGCCAGATTTAACGATTCAAGAGATGCGGGATACTTTGAAGTGCATTGCAGAAGTCCTAAGTTGTCGTTTCCACGATCTTTGACGACTTTTATCGCAAAATCAATTTCGTCATAGGCACTTGCACCCGTAGAGATCAAAATAGGTTTCTTGGTATCTGCCAAATATTCAAGTAATCGGACATGATTAATTTCAAACGACGCTACTTTATGAATTTGAACGAAGGGATTTACCTCCATTGCATCTTGAACAGAAAATGGAGTAGACATGAAAATTATTTCTTCTTTTTTACAATAATTTTCTAACTGAGGAATCATATCATAAGGCATAGAAAGTTTTCCAATTAGGTCATTGATATCCTGATGAATCCCATGTTTTGAGAAATAATCACTCCTTCCTGCTTCCGATACGTACATGCTTTCAGGTCTATAAGTTTGAAATTTTATTGCGTCTGCACCAGCCTTTGCTGCAGTTTTTACAAGGTTCTGGGCTTGATGCATATCTTCTTCACGAGTACCACATTTCCAATTGGAACCTGCTTCTGCTATAACGAAGGTATGAAAAGGGTTGTCAAATATTTTGTTTGATAGGTTCTTACTCATCGCAGTATAATTTGACGCTATTAAGATTTAACCTTGGCCATTATTTTAATCACTCCTAGGAAATTCTGAGTTCTTCGGATTCCAGCACCATGGATTTTGATATAATTTTCTTAAGCTCTTTTTGTGGGATTTTTGCTACGCCGTCTGATGAATAACAATTCAGATTAGTTTTCTTAATCTTAGGATATAGTTTCCTTATTTCTTTTTCAGTTCGTAAGGGGCTAAATAAAACGTACTTGTTGTCAAATTCCCAAGCGTAACGTATCTCATCCTCGTTAATCAAAGTCTCATTAATTTTTTCACCTGGCCTTATTGGTACTCTTTGTTCACCGGTATCTCCTAGCAATTCTAACAAAGCTCCTTTCAAGTCCATAATGGAGTATGCACGTAGTTTAGGTACAAAAATTTCAGAACCCTTACATTGCTGAACAGATTCTAAGATAAAATTTAGTGCTTCATCCATAGTGATACTAAATCTAGTCATCCTTGGATCCGTTATGGTAATTTTTTCGCCCTTTGTTATTTGATGAATAAATTTTGGGACTACGGAGCCACTACTACCCAGGACGTTGCCATACCGTAAAGCTATGAATTTTGTTTTGTGCCTTTTTTTATTGAGATAATTTCCCGCAGTAATGAAAAGTTTCTCCATTAGTAATTTGGTAGCGCCATATGTATTGAGAGGAGATACTGCTTTATCAGTTCCTATACCAACTGCAATTTCAACATCTTCGTGTAAACAAGCATCTATAACATTTTGCGAGCCAATTACGTTAGTCTTGATGGCCTCAAATGGATTGTATTCAATTAAATTAACATGTTTTAACGCTGCTGCATGAAAAACTATATCAACATCTTCAAGAGCCCTTGTGAGACGAGGTAAATCTCGAACATCTCCAAGGAAGAATCTAAGCCGGTCATCATGAAATTTTGATTCCATCAGAACTTGTTTGTTCTCGTTCCTACTGAAAATTCTGATGGCCTCTACTTTGGTCTTCAAGAGTCGTCCCGCAAGGGATTGCCCAAGAGAACCAGTACCACCAGTAATCAGAATTTTTTTGCCATCAAACATATTTCAAGTTACTTAGATACAACAATAAAATAAGCTTACCTTTAGTCAAAGTGTCTAACAGATGAAACATTGTTGTCAATTTACGAGCACAAAAGTCAGCTAAATTCTGCACAATGCTTTACAACTAAAACTTGATTATCTTGCCTTTTTTTGCGGATTCCAGTGCTGCAAGACCTATCTTGAGTGTTTTAAGTCCTTCCCAGCCATCTACTATCGGTTTCTTATTGCGTATTACACATTGTAGGAAGTGTTGTAATTCCTTTATGTAACTATCATTCATGTCGAATCGAATCGGAAATTTTTTTGGTCTGGGTTTACGACGCGTAAACTTCATTTCTAAGGTGGCTGATATTGGTATACTAGGGTATTCAGATAGACCTTTTTCTTTGCGATACTCACACCTGATATCTCCTTTTTCTGCTATAATGTGACAATTCCGCTCCCATTCTGGTCTCATGTAATCTAGTATTAGATTGGCTATAGTACCTCGTTTGAATTTTAGTATTATTGAAGCAAGGCTTTCCGTCTCTGTCTTTATGGCTGTTGATTTTATTGTCTGACAGTAGACGGATTTGACTTCATCATCAAGAAGCCACCGAACATAATCATACTCATGTGAATCCTCCAAGATAATTCCCCCTCCTTTACGCAAAACGTAATGATGATTTTTCTTGTAGCTCTTCCAGAACTTGATATTATTCCCCCATTGACTAGTAATTGACGCAGGAGAGCCAATTCCAGATTTCATTAACTTATTTTTAACAAATTGTAAGCTTTGATCAAATCGTAGATTGTATCCTACTGCAACTTGGAGATTCTTTGATCTTGCCCTTTTTAGCATCGATACCACACCAGATAAATTAGAAGATAGCGGTTTTTCGACAAATACGTGTGAATTTGCATTTACACAAGCATTAGCTAACATAACATGGGAGTTTGGATGAGTGCAGATTATGGAAAAATTAGGTTCATAAGTTAGGGCGGAATTTAGATCATAAAAAATTTTTGCGTTATATTCTTCTGACAATTTATCAAGAACTCGATGATCTTTGTCATAAACTAAGATTTTCCTTACTCCTATTTTCTTCAAATTGCGTAGATGTCTTTCTCCAATAGAACCACAACCAATTACCAGCCCTGTCAAATTCTTAATCGATTTTTTCATAGACGAGCACTCAGAAGCTCATTACACGTTTCATTACGTTACCTTGCAATATTTTCTTTACAGAATTAGTTTTGATTGCGTTCTTAACAATTTTCATGCTTTTCATGCTTGTTTCACATACTTTCAGAGTTTTTTTTATGTCGCTCGGCGAGTGAGAGTAACAGAGAAAAACATATCCAGGTCCAAAGAGAACTCCTCGTCGTACTGTTTCCTGATAAAACAGACTCTTCAGTAGTAACGAAGGATCTTCGTTTTTGTCTCTGCATATTATTGATGAACGAATCGGTAGACCCTCCATTTTGATATTGACTTCCAGTTCCTCTGCAATTCTATTAAATTCCGAAATAAGCACTTTTCCTAGGTTCCAGCAATGCTTGATGACCGGTTTCGTTTTGAGTTCACCCAGCACAGCCATTCCTGCCGCTAATGACAATGTCTCCCCTCCGTAGGTTGTCGAATAGAAAACTTTGTTGAAAATATCCATGTATTGCCTCTTTCCAGTTATTGCTCCAAGTGGCATACCATTTGCAATACCTTTACCAAATGCTACCATGTCTGCTCCTACTTTAAGTAGCTCTTGTGCTCCACCATTGGCGAAACGAAACCCAGTAATGACTTCATCAAATATGAGAAGAGACCCATGCTTGTGGGCTATCTGTTTAACTTTTTGGAGAAAATTATTCTTTGGGTATTCTGTCATCATTGGTTCCATATAGACGGCTGCTACTTCACCATGCCAATCTTCAAACAGTATTTTAAGAGAATCGATGTCATTATAGTTGAACTTTCTAACCATTTTCTTGAGAATTTTTGGTATACCCTCATTCTTGCTTGTTATAGCGGTGAACCAATCATGCCAAACTCCGCCGCCCCCCCAATATGCGATGTTATCTCTTCCAGTAATGGCTCTTGCTGCTCTGACGGTTGCTGTTCCCGCATCTGACCCAGTTTTCGCAAAGCGTACCATTTCAGCTCCTGGAATAAGTGATTGCATGTTTTCAGACAACTCCACCTCAAGTGGGTGTGGAATTGAAAAAGAAATTCCATTTTCTAGTTGTTGTATTATTGCTTGGTTAACTTTCCTATAGTTATAACCCAAAATGATGGGGCCTAGAGCCATAACATAATCAATGTATTCATTTCCATCCACATCGAATACGTGACTCCCTTTTCCTCTAGAGAGATAAGCTGGATATACTCCTTCGACATAACTGTAAGGACCTTTACTGAAAGTCTGAGATAATGCAGGTATCAAATCTTTTGCTCTCCTCAGAAGATTCTTAGAATTTTTCATGGGTTTCATGCAAATCGTAATTATTGGATTTACATAAAAAGGTGTTCTCAGCTGATCTTAAACAAATTATGTGCACTTTTTAGATATGCCATCAAGTAGGTTCGTATCATGCACCAACCTTAAAAAACACATGTTTTTTTCAAGGTCCTCAATCCAAGAGCTCTCATCATGTTTCTGATATAGATACCACTTCCTTAAGATGTAACTTATTCTACGCAAGAACTCGTGTTCTAAGAAATAACTAAAAAATTC
>MNFB01000044.1 GCA_001917995.1 Thaumarchaeota archaeon 13_1_40CM_4_38_7
AAAGACATTATATCGTGATGCAAGTTCATTGTTTTCGTCTACATTTACCTTCACAAAATTCACTTTTCCTGCATATTCGCTGGCTAGCTCTTCTACAACAGGACTAACCATCCTGCATGGGCCACACCATTCAGCCCAGAAATCTACAAACACTAGCACCTGAGAATTCATTACTTCAGTCTCCCAGGTTTTTACGTTAACGGGTTTTGCTTTTTCCATATTTAATCAAGTAATAGAATCCCTAAATATATTGAACGATTTACTACCAGCGGCTTTTTAAACCGTAATAATTCCTATTGCCATACCTTTTTTGGTTGTCTCTTCTGTCATGCCTTTTACCCCAGTTTCCAGATCTACCGTAGCTTCTTCTACCACCTACCTCTCTCTTTAATGGATCTGGGATTTTTACCTCTATACCAAGTTCTTTATTCAGATCCTTCATCTTGACCTTTGTTTGACTTGATATTGCCTTAAAATCTCCAATTGAAGAATATGACACTAGGGTAATTGCTCTTCCCTTTGCACCAGCTCTTGCAGTTCTTCCTATCCTATGAAAATATACCAGATCTTGATTTGGAACATCATAATTTATCACCAGTGCGACTTCGGGAACATCAATTCCCCTGGCAGCCACATCGGTTGCAACAAGAATATCTGCTTTTCCTTTTCTAAACAAGTACATGGTTTTATCCCTTCTAAATTGTGACATGTCGCCTTCAATTGAAACTACATTAAATCTTGCTTTTTCTAGTTCGCGACCAACTCTTCTAGTTCGTTCTTTTGTTGAACAGAACACTATAGTTTGTCCTGTCCTGTTTTCTTTTATGAATTTGAATAAATAATCAGTTTTTTCCCTGTCTTTTATAACTAGGAAGGCTTGCTCAATACCTTCCCCACTTAGGTCATCTGCGTCTATGAAGATTCTCTGGGGATTTCTCATATACTTTTCAGCCAACATAAGAATTTCTGGAGGCATGGTAGCAGAGAATAGGGATGTTACGTGGTCTTCTGGAACCAGATCTAGGATGAACTTTATGTCATCAATAAAACCCATGTCAAGCATTGTATCGGCTTCATCAAGTACAACGTGCTTTACATTTTCTAGTCTAATTGAGCCGCGCTTTATGTGGTCTATAAGACGACCTGGTGTTGCGACAACAATTTCCACGCCCCTTTCTAGCTCTTTGAATTGAACATTGATACTTTGACCACCGTAAATGGTTACGTTTCTAATGTTCGAATATTTTGAGAATTTCTGAATCTCTCCAGATATCTGCACCGCAAGCTCTCTTGTAGGAGCTAAAATAAGGGCCTGTATACCGCGCTTTGGAAGGATCTTTTGTATTATTGGTAAAGAAAAAGCTGCGGTTTTACCTGTCCCCGTATGTGCCTGACCTATAACGTCTTGCCCAGACAGTAGAACTGGGATTGCACCACTTTGGATCGGGAATGCTTCATGAAAACTCATTTCATTTAGTGCAGGCAATATTGGATTCTTTATCCCTAATTCTTCAAATTTTGTCAACTTTTTTCATCATCTTTTTATCGAAATGACAGAGAAGCTTGATTGTTTATTTCCATCATCTTTTTTAATTAAGATTGGCCACTGGCTCTAATAACTCTTTCCAAATTATTGAAAAAAATCGGATTATTTTTTAAATTTGTATAATCTCTCATTCCTATGCGTAGCATAGATTTGACTAAGCAATATGATATACATACTTAAGTGACTTTTCTATAGAGTACAATCATGAGTAGTGAACTAAGATTAAAGAAACTCAGAGGATCTGGTGGCTATGTCATGGCAACAGTTACTGATGAGCAACAAGGTAAGGGTAACCTCGGTGGACCCGATTTGTTTCTGGCTCCTGTTGGCCGTTTAGACTATGACAAAATTTCAAAATATTATTGTAATACTTGCGAAAAAGAGTATGAAGGTAGCCCCAAGATCGAGCACGAGAATCCAAATGAAACAGTAGCAGAAAACTTGGTTCTGTTAGAAAAAGGACAATACATATGCACTACTTGCGGATCTATTCTTGCAGAATACAGAAACTTTAGCAAGCCAGATCAAAATGCGGAAGTTGGAATAGCCAAGCCTGGTTTTGAATTTTCGCAAAATATAGCGGCAGCAACAAGTGTGGCGCAACAGCCTTCTTACCAAACAACCAGTACCTCCTCCGGTGTAAAGGGATTTGGTTCTATTACTGGTCTTATAGTTTACGATACAGAAGCAAGAAAGATTGGCGTGGTAAAAGAAATTGGAATTCAGCCAGATCAATCTAGCATAGTTTTGGTTATAACACGAAATGATGGAACAGATGTTACAATAAAGTGGGATGAAATAAGAAAGATAGGTGAGATTGTGTTGTTAGGTGGTCAACTAAGTGATAGCGGCCTTAAATGTATCAAATGTGGATACGCCAATAGTCAAGGTTCTAAATTCTGTGAGAGTTGCGGTAACAAGCTGAAATAGAGTCCCAATGTTAAGCAAGATTTATCTTATGACTTTAAAGGACAAAATATAATTGAAAAACCGATCTAAATCATCAGGTCTTGTAAGAGATATCATTGTGGTTGTTATAGGCATTGCAATCATATGGATTGGTTTGAGAGTCGCGTTTGGAACTGAAAATCCGTTTTATGTAGTTTCAAGTGGAAGTATGATACCTAATCTAAACATCTTTGATGTTATCATAGTACAAGGTAATGTCCCCTTTGACCACATCAAAGTAGGTGATATCATAGTTTTCAATAGACCTAATGGTCATGACAAAGTAATAGTACACAGAGTAGCAGAAATACTCGGCAAAGATCCATTGGAAATTAGAACAAAGGGTGATGCCAACCCAGGTTCGATACCTGGAACAGATTTCCCCATAACAAAAGCAGATTATATTGGCAAAGTAGTTTATGTCATTCCACAAATAGGCTACGTTACAAGGATTCTGACGCCTCCGATCAATTATATCATAATAGCTGTTATTGTTGGAATTATGATAGTAAAGCAGCTTGGGAAATCAAAATCTCAAACAGTTCTACCTGAGAAAGCTCCAGATAATCCAACCGACGTGGCAAATAATACAAATGAACCTGGAAAATTATCCGATAATGAATATTCAAAATCCTCTGATATCGATGATGATAAGGGTTTGGATACGAAAAGAGATCAGTAGAGAAACTAATTCTGTGATTTACTAATTTTGAATACTCGTTGGAAATAATCAGATTGTTCTGGCGCTAATTCGCCGTTTTCTTTTACATTTGCGAGGTTCTTGGCAAGCTGTTTCTTGTATTCAAGTTGCATTTGACGCGCAATCTGAATTCTCTGTGCTTGTGGTGAACCTGCACCATGCATTGATTCAGTTAGATAACCTACTGCGTTTCTACCCATCGTCATATTTTCTATGAGTCTTAAAATTCGAATTCTATTTTCTACATCCACTCCTTTTCGTCCTTTCAAGTACTTTTTCAGGATTGGACCAGTTTCTGGATTTCGAAGATCTTTCTCTGATGGAAGAGTAACCATAAGACCACCTGCAATATCTTGTGCTAGTCTTCCGATTTCATAGGGAAACCTAGTTACATTATGCTTGCATACATTTGCGAGCATATCATCATTTAACCAAGCTCCAGACTTTGTAGGATGTGCTTGATACGATGATGCGATACCTGCGGCATATATTGACTCGTTGAGATGTGTCATTTCAACAAGTTTATCTTTAATATGAGAAACGTTCGGAATTCCATTATAATCAGCTATCGCAGCTGACGCACCAATCAACACATCTCCAAGGCCAGTCTTGCATACGTAGCTCCTTCTGTGATAACATGTAAATCTCTCAACAAGCATTGATGCAAATTCATATTCACCATTCATAAACACCTGATCCCAAGGAATAAAGACATTATCAAAAATTATCATTGCTTCCTGCCCAGAATACTTGGCATTTCCTGCATCAAGATCCCCATCTTCCATACTTCTTGTATCACATGACTGACGGCCGTAAATGTACGTGATTCCAGGTGCATCAGCTGGTACGGCACCGACTATTGCATATTCACTGTCTCCTTCCAGTAGTCTCATAGTTGGCATGAGAATTATCCAGTGTGAATTAATGCAGCCTGTTTGATGTGCCTTGGCACCTTTTACAATTATTCCCTTGTCATTTTTTTCTACGATACGTAAAAAGACATCAGGATCTTCTTGCTCATGCGGTGCTTTACTTCTATCTCCTTTCGGATCGGTCATAGCACCGCCAATTATTAGATTCTCTGTTTGAACCATTTTAATGAACTCAACTAGTCGTTTATGATAGTTGGTCTTGTGTTTCTCATCTATTTCAAAAGTCACTGAATATAATGAGTTTAATGCATCCATTCCTACACATCTTTGAAAACAGGTTCCTGTAAGTTGCCCCAGTTTTCTTTGCATCTTATTTTGATTTACTAGATCGTCTGCACTTTCTACTATGTGCAAAAATCTGTTAACTTGTTTACCAGTTATTGATGATTTTGCTGTTGCAAGATCGCCCTCTCTTACAGCGAGATCATACGTCTCAGCTACAGCATTAATTGAAGGACGAATCATTGGATGATCTACAGGTTCTTTCACAAGCTCACCGAAGAGGTAGACTTTCATGTTTCTACCCCTAAGGCTTTGGATGTACTCAGCACCCGTCCTAATTGGCATATCTGCTATAACCTAGCAAAGTAATATAAATATTATAATAGGATTTTAGTCTCAGACAAGCCCAATTCTGATATCAACTACTTTGCATCCTTTTTCAAACACTAGTACTGGGTTCATATCAAGTTCTTTAATTTCTTGAAAATCTGTTACCAATTGAGAAATTCTTTGGATGCATTCTGAAAGTTTTGTTGTATCAGATGGTTTCTCGCCTCTAACTCCTGCTAACAACTTTTTTGTTTTAATTGAGGAGATCATCTCATCTGCTTCAGAATCTGTCACAGGTGCCACTCTAAAAGTAACATCCCTTAACACTTCGACATATATTCCGCCCATTCCAAACATAACAACTGGCCCAAATCCTAATTCTAGTTTTGAACCTATGATGGTCTCCTTGCCACCCTTGACCATTTCTTGAACTAACACGCCCTTAATGATCGCCTTCTTATCATATTTTCTTGCATTCTTGATTATTTCTTTAAACGCACTCTTAACTTCCCGTGGTGTTTTAAGAGCCACTTTTACACCTCCCGCGTCAGACTTGTGAATAATTTGTGGTGATGCTATTTTCATCACTACTGGATATCCAATCTTCTTTGCTGCTTGAATTGCTTCTTTTCCTTTTATTGCAAGGATGCTTTTTGGAACTGGGAATCCATAAGCTCTTAGAACCTCTTGGCCTTCTTCCTCTAACAAATTTTTTCTTCCTTCAGATTTGACAGTAGTAAAGATTTTCTCGACTTTCTTCTTGTTTACTTTGAATTGTTGTATCTTTCCTTCTTGTGTTTGAGACCATTGGGTAAATCTTAACATACCCTTTAGCGTTCTTATTGCATCTTCTGCGTAATTGTAGTGGGGTACTCCACCTTCAGCAAGTATTTCTTTATTTTTTATTCCTTCATCTAAACCCATCAGGCTAGCAAGAATTGTCTTGTCGTATTTCATAGATACGTTAACAATTACTTCAGCAAGTTTATTGTAATCTAGTGTAGCAGAAGGAGTGCACATTGCTATAACAGAGCCAACATTTGGATGTGCAAGGACCAGATTTAGAACATGATCAAACCTGTTAAAGTCAGCATCGCCTACTATATCCACAGGATTTCTAGATGTTCCCCATGGTGGGATTACTGCATTAATTTGAGGTCGCACATCCTCAATGTTTGCCATTTTGATTCCTAGTTTTGAGCAGGCATCAGTAGAAATAATTGCAGGACCTCCTGCATTTGATACAATTACTAGGTCTCCTTTTGTGGGTAATGGCTGCTTTGAGAAAGCAGTAGCATAATCGAATAGTTCCTTCATTGTATCTACTCTAATAGCTCCTGACTGTTTTAGCAAGGCATCATAGATTTCGTCAGAACCCATCAGAGCTCCTGTATGTGACATTGCTGCCTTTGCACCTTCTGGACTTCGGCCTGATTTTAAAACTAGAACTGGTTTCTTTATCTGATTAAGTCTGGTAATTTGCTTGCATATTCTTAAAAATTCTCTGCCGTTAGTCATGTCTTCGAGGTACATAACTATAACTTTGGTCTGCTCGTGTTCGGCAAGCATTCTGAGCATATCAACTTCGTTCAGATCTACTTTGTTTCCCATGCTAATTACTGATGAAAAACCAATTCCTTGAGCGCTAGCATCTTCTACAAGTGCAGCACATATTGCACCACTTTGAGATACTAGCGCAATTCCTCCCGACTTGGGAGTAACCTTGAGAAAGGTAGAATTCATCATTGTTTGTGGAGCTAAATTCATTACTCCAAGACAATTTGGACCTATTATCCTGATGTTGTGTTGTTTTGAGATTTCTCCAAGTCTTCTTTCAAGTTGTGCACCTTCTTCGTTAACCTCTTTGAATCCTGCTGTAATTACTATTGCTCCCTTGATCCCTTTTTTACCGCATTCTTCTAGCACAGCAGGTACAACATCATTTTTTGTAACTATTACTGCTAGATCAATTTCTTCATTAACATCAAGAACACTTTTGTATGCCTTTTTATCAAAAACTGTTTCTCTGGTAGGGCTTATTGGAAAGATCTTTCCAGTATATCCTTTCAAGATATTTGATGTGATTGCGCGCCCTACACTTCCTTCTTTGTCAGAAGCACCTATTATTGCAATAGATTTTGGAGATAGGAAAAAAGATTCGCTCATTTTAACGAGATGCTTTCAAATGGCTTTCTATAATAAGTTTATCCGGTCCAGTGTAGTGAAGAACCTAACAATTTGCAATTTTTCAGCTCCCAAGCATTTTTCCGGCCATATTCTCGTTTCTTGGAATCCATTTTATCTTAAGATTTGGATATTTACCCATAAGCTCCCATGCTTCCATTGCTAGGGTTCTTAGTTGACTGTTATTTATCGCATATTCATGGTTCAACTGTGATACGGTATTCTTTGAATCACTGTAGATCACTAACTCATCAGTAGAACCTTGAAATTTTTTCAGTACGCTAATTATCGCCATATACTCGGCTTGGTTATTTGTTATGTTTGCTTCTTTTTTGTAAGATGATTCTCCAGTTTCTTTAACAAAGAAACCAAATCCGGCCTCAGGGCCTCCTGAACCATCTACGAATATGCTAAGCGCCATCTTTGTATAACCTCATTAGCTTAACGGTCAAGTTTACAGTTACCATATAAATTCCGGTCGAAATGGATTGGGCTATCAAAGATGCCAAATATGCTTCATAAGAATTTGTTAACAGATAGTATTGTAGAGACCATCTGCATGCAGTATAAACGATCTCGCCTATTCCTAGCGAAGAGATGATTTTAATCAGGTCTCTTCTGAGGCTAGCTTTGTCTAACTCACCTGATTCAAAGACATATTTTTTTCTGTTATCTAGATAGAAAAGGCCTCCAAATGTGGAGAAGTATACCACATAATCAACAACTAACGTAATTGTAGCATTAACATAATTTTGCTGGTTTGAAAAGAATTGTGCCACAATTGCAGAAATAACTATTGATGCACAGAATCCAAGTAAGATATTCTTATTGAGCTTAAGATACTCCTTGTATTGTTGCTTCATGGATTGAATTTATCCCTCTTACAAATAAATCAAATCTATTGCAGAGTTATTTTCAACAATATTAGAATTCCGGCAAGCTCTGCTACGTGGACTGCTAGAAGATATGGTAAGAGAGCCGCAGCGTATAGTTCCATCATTGAAAAGTAAGCATATACTCCTATCAAATTATGTAAGAACAGTAAACCCGCAAAGAATATCATGCCTAATGGAAGCTGCGCCTTGGTTTTTGAATACATCTTTGCAAAAACTCCTATGAGTACTCCCAATGCTATCATATTAGCTCCGGATACAACCGTGCTTGCAGTCATTATCGGTTCCATCTGAAAAAATTTCAGCCAAAGTAAGCTTATTTACTTTTTTCCAATTTACTTACAATTTCATCAAATACGTCCAAATTTACTTCTAAAAACGTAGATATGAAAAAATTAGCACCGTACTTATCACCAACCCGAGTTATCAGATTATTCTTTTCAAGCACTCCAATATGATGTTGAATCGCCTTATAGTCCAATCCCATCTCTTTTGCCAATTGGTTTGCGTTTAGTGGATTCTTTCTTATGACTGAAATTAGTCTAATTCTGTTTAGTCCTCCCTTTGATCCCATGAAGACAAACCAGAGCAGTCGTTTTGCATGAGGATCTGTGGGCATTGTATGCTTCGGGTATTCCTACTTAATTAAAAGACCTTTTACGATTTTACCTTGATGTACAAAGATAGCAATTTTGGGTTTAGACATCTGCAATAACTGATAAATTAGTCATTGTATAACAAAATTTATGCTAAACTATGACTATCCACTTTATAGACCGCCCTCGGAAGC
>MNFB01000063.1 GCA_001917995.1 Thaumarchaeota archaeon 13_1_40CM_4_38_7
TGATAAAGGAGATATACCTGCAGAGTTTACAGCCCTTACTTTATAGAAATATGTAACACCGGGTGTAACTATTGTATTGGTATACGAAGTAACATTTCCTAGATTCACATAACCTGTCTCTGAACCAGAGCTAGTAGATCTGTATACTTTGTATCCTGTTATTGCAGAACCCCCGTTACTTGATGGGGGCTGCCATGAAATTGTGATATTTCGAGTACCTGCAGTAGCTTGAAGAATCTGTGGTGCAGATGATACAGTAGAAGTGTTAGATGAGCTACCATCTATTACAGAAACTGTTTGACTTTCAGTGTTGACCACATAAATTTTGTTGGTAACGGGGTTTACGCCAACGCTTGCTGGATTACTTCCCACCGCCACCGAACCAATAACAGTGTTTGTTGCGCCGTCTACTATGGTAAGGCGGTTGCCTCCATCAGAAAAATATACCTTGTTCGTATTTGGATCAACTCCAACTCTACCCGCACATCCGCATCCAGCATTTATGGTGCTCGTCAATAGATTCGTGTTTCCATCTATTACAGATGCTGACGGAGATCCTCCAACGTAGATTCTGTTTGTGTCGGGGTTTACTCTGATCCCTGAGGGCCACGCATTGGAGCTGCCAAGGGTGACGTTTTTCAGGACAGTATCTGTCGAACCGTCAATTACCGCTACGTAGCTTGCTGCACTTTGGTAGGAACCGCCCATCACCTTAACTGCTTTTACGCAAGCTACATAGGCCATATTCGTAACAGGGTTAACCGCAACATCCACAGGTAAAATGTTTCCTTGAGGCTGGTTATTCATTGTATAAGTACCGCAGGCCCTAAGGCTCTTGCTGATAGTGTCAGTCATACTATTTACCACGAATATGTCCTGATTATTAGACTGGACGTAGATCTTGTTTGTACTTGGATTGACAGCAAAATATTGAGGATAGGGAATGCCTGTTATAGTTCCAGTAATTGCATTGGTAGCGCCGTCGATGATGACTATCTTACCGGAGCCATCTGCAACATAGATTCTGTTAGTTTTCTGATTGACTCCCACACCCGCGAAGCCATCATCGTATCCGGCCCATAACTTGTCTATCACACTGTTGGTCGAGCCATCTATGACGAAGGCATAGCTGCTGTTATACGTAACATGGTTGAACGTAGTTACATAAATTCTGTCCGTGTTTGGATTGACATCTATGTCAAAAGGATAATATCCCAATGATGTTGTGGCCGTAACTGTGTCCGCAAATGTATTGTGTGAAATCATCATAAACGATACCAAGAACAATGAGGCAAAAACAATCGTTAGCCATAATTTACTGCCAATGGTATCTTTCAGTATGGTTACAATCAGAACACTATAGACTCGTTACATTTCTGACTATACCGAAATTATTCTAGAAGATCAGTACAGATAACTATATTCTCACTTGCGTAGTCTCATATACGACTACGAAGCAAACTTTGTTGATTCTTTGCATTTATACTACATTTTTGTAGGCAAACAAGGTTGAGTTATTTTCTTTGCAGGTGAGCTTGTATCTTTAGCCTTATTTCTGGCGTTCTTTTCAAAATTATTGAATGAAAATCAGAAGATTCTTCAAGTCCTAAATATCTCTTATTTCTTTGCAAGAAACCATCAAAAAAGACACCGCATATGAATCCCACATAAAGTCCGTAGGAAAAATCCTCAAGGCTTGTAGTGCCTAAAGACGTGGCTTCTGATAAGACCATTTTTGGATAATCCAGGGCATATGAGATCACATCGTTGAGATTCTTTTCTTCAATTACATCTAATCCCATATCAGAGCGCAACTTTAGCTTCTATTTAGAATTTCTGAAAATTTGGCTCATTTATAAATAGGATAAAAAAAAGACACATTTATGGGTGGAGCAAAGAAAAAGTCGCCTGCACAAGCAGAAAAATCTCAACAGGCAGAAGCACAAAAGAAAGAAGGTGGCACAAAGAAGGGAGAGAAAAAGGAGCAGAAACAAAAGACAAACATTTCTGTCATAATAGACCAGAACCAAGCAATGAATTTCATAAAAAGCTCAAAGGTCTTTACTGTCCAAGAGCTGTCAAGGCAAACCAGCGTGAAAGTATCTGCCGCAAATGCGTTTTTACAAAATTTACTAAAGCAAGGTGCAGTAAAAAGAATAGGTGGTTATAGCGGCCATCATGTCTATGTTCCAGCTTGAATTATAGAAAATATATCTCCAGGTTTTACTTCTTTTACTGCATCTAGATTTGATGTTATTTTGCCAATCAGAGTCATGGATTTTGCAGGAGAGACATCTTCAAAAAAGAAACAAATTGAACTATTTGACGCCATAAAACCTACATCGCCTTTTTTGAACTGTGTTCTGAGTTTTTCACCTCCGGCATTAAGATTTGTATCCATGAATGCTATGCTGACACCCATCATGTGAGCATTTCCTTCAAGTGGTAAAGACCTAATTATAACTCCAACTGTCTTAGGGGCAAGATGTCGTTTCAATTCCAAGTTTAGAAGCGCTTTTCCTTTTAGCGATAAAACTAAATCGACTTTGGAAACAGATCCTGCACTCATTTTTGAAGAGGGGATTATGAATTATATAACGTTTCTTTATCCAACATGCTGATGTCTGACGAGCCTGAGGAAGTTGGTGCAGAGACAGAAGAGGCTGCACCAGAGGAGGAAGCGCCACTTTTAGCACCACAAGTAACTGAAACTACCGAAGTTCTTACTGAAGAAGAGGAAGCTAAACCGGTAGTTAAGAAAGGAAAGAAAGAACAATCTCCTGAAGATATTGCAGAGCAAGAAAGACTACAGAAAATTATTGCTGCAAGAGAAGTAATAGAAGTTGATCCTATCCATGTACCTGTAGAGTACGAAACTACCGGAAGAGGGAAGATAATGATAGGACCCCCCACACTTACACGCTTTGAAAAGGCAAGGATACTTGGAGCTAGAGCATTACAACTTTCACTTGGCGCGCCACCATTCATATCGGTCCCAAAAGAAGTTGCAACATCGCTCGATCTTGCTTATGCAGAACTTGAAAAACGTGTTATTCCAATTACAATAAGAAGAGTTCTACCAAACGGTGACTTCCAAAATATCCCCATCGATCTTTTTGACTGATGGATGATTCGTCGATAAGATTTTAATAGAATGCATAATTTGTGGTGATAGGGTTTTGTTGAGTGAAATAGAGGGGGTTCATCTAAGTGAAAGTACTTCTTACTCAGGTAAGATAATAGAAATAAACAAACAACCTGTGATAGAATGTGCTCTTGATATACTGACTGAATTAGTAAAATACAAAACCGTTATCCTAAAGGCTAGGGGAGAGTCAATACCCATAGCAGTTGCTGTGGCAAATGTGATTACTGAAAACATGTTAAAGGGAAACTCGAAAATACTTGATATCGAAGTAGATAGCGAAAACGCAGATGGAAAGTATGCTTATGCCCTAGTTTCTATAATTGATATTACTATATCTAAAATAAATTAAAAGGCGCTTCCAGGACCTTTGAGAAGCATGTTCTCACATTCCTTGCAGATTGCCTCGTCAATATTAGACTCTAATCTATGATGAATATCACAAATCAAGAGACTTGATTTGATGTAGTTGCAGAGTCCAATGAATTTGGATAGACTTGATGGCGTATAGGCCATGTTCGAGGCTAAGTTGCTACAAATATCATTTATCATATCCGACACTTCCTTTACCAAGAGGAGTTTGCTAATAAGAACTGGATCTCCACGAGTTCCTCTAACGTAATTGCTAATTGCTGCTTGAGTTACACCAAGAAGTTTTGAGACTTCCTCCTCTCTTATCTTGTGTTCTTCGATTAGCTTCTTTGCTAATATTGCTCTTAATGCTGGGATGAGGGTCTTTGTCTCTATCTCTGAAGGAAGAAGCATACGAAAAAATGTCTTTGTAAAATATTTAAAGGTAATCTTCTGCGCACGATAACTTAATTGTGAGGTCAAGTCAGATCGGTCCGTTGCAAGAAATTATCTCAAAATTGCGCTCTCTCATCTTGGATACGACAAAAAACTCTGATTCTGATTGTATTGCATTGTCTGGAGGGCTTGATAGCTCAATACTGGCATCTTGTCTTGAATATGGAAAGATTCAGGCATTTGCTATGGTGACAATGGATTTTCCTTCAACTGATTTGGTGTATGCTCAACTAGTAGCAAAACTCTATCATATGAACTTGGATGTTATAACTGCAACCATTGAAGACTTGCTAGAGGCAGCAGAACAAACAATCAAAATTTTGAAAGTCTTCAACCCGATTGAAATTCGGAATAACATTGTAACATATCTTACTATGAAACATGCAAAAAATAATAGATTCAAATCTATTATGACTGGTGATGGAGCAGACGAACTTTTCGCTGGATATCATTTCTTTCAGAGATTGTATTTGACTGACTTGCAAAAAGACCTTGAAAGAATCTGGGAAATAATGCATTTTCCTTCTAAATCAATATCAAAATCCCTCGGGCTTTCATTGCAAACTCCATTTCTTGACAAAAAAGTAACGCATTATGCAAAAAAGATTCCACCAGAATTCAAAGTCAGAGAAGAAAGGGGCAAGAAATACGGAAAATGGATTCTAAGAAAAGCATTTGAGGACATACTGCCAGAATCTATTACCTGGAGGGAGAAGGCAGCGATGCAAGATGGTTCTGGTACTGGCGGTCTTACTTCCTTTTTTGCTACCCTCGTACCAGATCTAATATTTTCAGAAAAGACAAAGAAATATGCTCAAAAGGAAAAAGTCACTCTTAACTCCAAAGAATCACTTTACTATTATGAGCTGTACAGAAAATACTACGATTTTCCTGCAAATCTTGTAGAGTCAAAAACTAGATGTCCACAATGTAATTTCTCAAAAGAAACAGAGTCGCATTTTTGCCGCATGTGTGGCAGTTTCCCAATCTAATCCTTTTTCCATTTGTTGGGCTTCTTGGTAAAAATTCTCTTGCAGCCGTGGCAACAAAAATAATATTTCTTACCTTTGTACTCGTGTAATAGAGCAAGACTTTCATCAAGCTCAATTCCACACACTGGATCCACCGGCATATTGTGACTCGTCTGTTATTTGTATTTAAAACTTACAATCATGGCGATAACTTGTTGACAAGCTCAGAAAATTCTGCTTCGCTTAAAACAGGAGTGCTTGTTAATTGTAGATTTTCTTCTACATGGGCGGGGGATTTTTGACCTACTAGAGGAGCAATAATGCCAGGTGTAGAACGAACGAATTGTAAGGCCCTGTGAGATGGATGTATTAATCCTCCAAACTCTGGTAATACATTTGGTGCCAGTAACTTTGCTTGCATTAGTGGAACACTAGCAAATACACCTATCCCAAGTTTAACTGAAGCTTGTAGCATAGTGTATTGATTACCGTCCAAAACTTGATTCTTTAGTGTCAGAGCCTGATCAAGATACATGTTGTATGGGAGTTGAATGAATCTAAACCCATTATTATCCCCCCCAACTTCTCTGGCTAACTTTACTACATCTAAAATCGAAATGTATTGTGGATGCTCTACTGGTACTCTAAAGCAATCCCAGGTGGCCATTCCATAATATCTTATTCTTAGAGATTTTCTCTGACCTTCGTAAAATTCGAATACATCTTTTAATTTTTTCATAAATTCCTCCTTTGAGATATCTTGGAGTTGTCCTTCTGCAGAATTGTGTATGTACATCAAGTCTATGCATTCTAGGCCGAGATTTTTGAGACTTCGTTGAAGTTGATCTTGTAGGTAAGGTATTGTCATACAATGATACCCAGAAGAAATCTCTTCTGATTTGATAACTCCGGGTTTTACCAAAGTATTTTGAATGTTTTGCCAGAAATCTTCCTTTACGTCCCCATCATTTGTGATATAACCATTTTTCGTGCTGATGAAAAGTTCGTCTCTTGTTGCCTTTTCATCGCGTATTAATTCTGCCACCCCGCGCCCAACAGATCTTTCTGCCTTCTGTGACCTGTAATTAATCGCAGTATCTATGACATTGACACCTATCATCACTGATTTTTTGATAGCTTCCGTAACTAGCGCATCCGTAGAATCATCAGCGTTACCCAGATATGTTCCAATTCCTATTGACGAGAGTGTCAATCCTGTAAATTGCTTAAAGTAGTTTGCTGTGATTCCTGATTGCCTTTTTGCAAAATTTGCCGTGCCCTCCTGTGTTGCCCAACCTGCGATCATAAAATAGCTTCTAACGTGGTCGATTTAATTCTACTCAACTACCTTATAAAAAAATCCACAAGAAAGGCAACTACTAGTAAAGCACATGTGATTCTGCTGTAAGATACGAAGTCACGCATTACAGGGGTTAAACCTTCTACCTGATCAAATTTAATCTTGAGAGAAAGACCCGATTTTATTACAATGGGAATGGTAAATAACGTAATCAAGGAAATTAGTGGAAAAATGTGCATTACAACGGAGGCAACAATTATTCCATAAGAAATTATCGGAAACATCCATACAGTAGTTGCTGCTTTTGTCTTTCCTAGTACTATGACAAGAGTTTTTCTTCCATGGGCTTTGTCTGCATCATAATCAGGAAACGAATTTACAAAAAGAACAGTAGATGATAAGACTCCGGAAACTATACCGGCAAGGATTGGTTCAACTGTAATCTGGGAACTTTGAACAAAATATGTTCCAAGAACTATCATACTTCCTTTGATAGTGACAAACAATTCTCCTAGTCCAGAATCGACTATTCTGGTAGAATAAAAGTAAATTGAAACAATTGCAAATCCTAAAATTATAGCAATAGTAATCCCCCTTTCATAAATAAAGTAAGCTCCAATTAACGATCCTATAATTAGCAAAATTAATCCTGCTCTATAAACTTGGTTTGGTTTCAGCAATCCCTCTGGTAATACTCCGGTGCCACCACTGAACTTTGTTCTTCTTGTTTGCGTGTCAATTTGTCTTTTGTGGTCCCAATAGTCATTGAGCAAGTCGACACTTGCATGCAAAGCAATAACACCAGCAAATGTTAACGCAGCAAATTCTGCATTTAATGTTTTATTTTGCCACCAATTTATTGCAAGCCCTAGACAAACTGCGATTACTGAAGCAAGTAGGAATCTTAGTCTTATGACTCTCAACCAAGCGGACAGCATTTTAACTAAGTCATAGATTAAGGGGTATTTCGGTATATGTTTTACTAGAACATCTTAACGTAGTTTTTCTAAATCTATGCTCTCAACCGGCTTGCGGCCATTGAAACCTTCATCTTTACCGTGCCAGAATTTTATTTCGGTTTCTCCTTCTTTCCAGCAAAGCCATATTTCTTCGTTGAACCGAAGTGACGGGAAATCTAATAGACCTTGTTCAACACTTTTTATCATAACTCCCATACTTTCAAGTTCTTCAATTGACTTGTAGAAATTTGTAATTGCCAAATTAAGTTCTTGTTTTTTATAAACATAATCTTTGAAGTTTGTCATGTATTTTGGATCCGTCTCCATCTCCGACTGGATTTTATCCACCTCACTCTTAATATTCACAATATGCTTGAATTTCTCGATTACCGAAGGCAGTATTGCATTTGCTTCTTTTAGAGTAAAATGAGAGAACACTAATCTAGCTTAACAAGATGGCCCAGTTAAAAGTATTAGGCGATTTCTTGAAACTAAAGCGATGATATGACTTCTGCAATCATTCTTGATGCAAGATGTGACGTTCTGTCCTTGATATCATAATTTGGGCAAACCTCCATGATGTCTAATCCTAGAATTCCTTTTTTTGCAAGCGACTTGAGCAAAATGATAGTTCCAGTGTTTCCAAGTCCTAGCGGTACAGGAACTGAGACTCCGGGAGCATAGGCAGGATCGATGGCATCCATATCAAAGGAGACGTACACATTTTTGCCAATTTTGTTTAGAATGATTTCTTCGATTTTCATTATGCCATTTTTTGCAATATCAAAAGGAGTGATCATATACAAATCATATTTCTTGATGTTATCGATTTCTTCCTGTTCGGGGGTTCTCACTCCTATCTGGATACTTGATTTCATATCGATGAATGGTAAGACATCGTAGAAAACTGAACCGTAATAGCCTTGTACTGAACTAACAAAGTCTGGGTGTGCATCAAAATATACTAGTGAGAGGGGACCGTGTTTTTTTGAAACGGATTTGATAATCTCTGTTGATATTGAGTGATCACCGCCTAGCGATAAAGGGATCTTTGACTTGGAAACTATCTTGTCAATTACTTTTGTAACTTCACTTCGTTCTATGTTTCCATAATCGTAAACCTTTCTATTTATTCCAGAAAATGGAAGTCCTAGGGAGATGGTGTTTCCCCTTTTGTAAGTGTCCCTAATTGACGAAATCTCTCTTATTTTGTGGGGTGCTTCAGAGGCACCTTTTCGTAAAGAATGAGACTTGGACTCGTCAGGAATTCCAACAATTATGATGTCAGCTTCATCAAAGCTATCAGTGTTTGCCCAACAAATTTTCATTCCTTATACTCTGGCCATGAAATTATAAAACATTAGTTGTATAACTTTATTCTAGTTCTAATGTGAAACATCTCCAACCAGAAGACACCGGATTTTGCCTTTGCGTGACAAGAGAAGGGCACCATTTTCATCTATTGAGACTGCTTTTCCTTTGACTAGGCCAGTTGGTGTTGAGATTGTGACATTTTTTCCAATTGTTGAAGACTTCTTTATCCATTCATTTCTTATCTCTTTCAAATTGCCTGATAGTATTTTTCTGTATAATTGCTCCAATTCATAGAGGAATTTTTGTAATAGTTCTACAGGATCTGATTCTTTATTTTTGCCTACTAGTGTAGTGATTCCATAGAAATTTTCTGAATTTTTTAATAATCTTGATACCATTTTAGGTTGGATTCTGAAATTCATTCCAACGCCAATTATCAGATAATCTATCTTATTTGTTTCAATTGAAGCCTCTATCAGTATTCCAGCTACCTTCTTGTTGTTTAGCGTAACATCATTTGGCCACTTTAATCTAGGTTTTAGTTTAAGAACTTTTTCTATAGCTTTTGCAAGTGCAAGTGAAGTGATTATGGGAAATAATGATACATACGAAACCTCAAAGTCTGGTTTGAGTAGTATGGATAGCCATATGCCACCTTTTGGAGAAATCCACCTTCTGTTTAATCTCCCTTTTCCTCTTGTCTGTCTTTCTGCTATGACAATTGAACCGTTTTCATAAGGTTTTGAGGCTAGCCTCAAGGCAAAACTTTGAGTTGAGTCAATTGTATCAAAATAGTATATCTTTCTTCCAAAAATTTCTGTTTGCAGTCCATCTGCAACTTCCCATGGAAGAAGCAGCTCGGGTTTTGCAAGTAACTTGTAACCTAAATTCTGCCTCGTTTGTATTTTGTATCCCAAGGATTGCAGTTTTTTGATATATTTCCAGACTGCTGCCCTGCTCAAATTAAGA
Organism: Thaumarchaeota archaeon 13_1_40CM_4_38_7; assembly: GCA_001917995.1. Taxonomy (GTDB): domain Archaea; phylum Thermoproteota; class Nitrososphaeria; order Nitrososphaerales; family Nitrosopumilaceae; genus Nitrosotalea. The sequence continues at coordinate 9,466 of MNFB01000063.1, forward strand.
GATCGACTCAGCTGCTCGCCTGACAAAAACTCAAACTTGTGCGACTTTAAAAGCCTGACTATCTTTTCTAGACGAGTCTCATCAAACGATGTGTACATCTCTAAATTATTAGAATTGGTTACTATTAATTAGAGATCTTATTCGTCCAGTAACTTTTTGATATTCTCTTCAAGAAAGTCATTTTGGCCAAAGAGAACATCTCGTAATACTCCTTTTTTATCAATCAAAATGGAAGAAGGTGTTCCGCGCAATGCATACTCTTCAAAGGTTTGAGCAGAGTATTCCTTGTTCTTTAGATATTGTTTGACACGTTCTATAATCTCATCTTTTTGAGGTTCGCTGTAGGAATCAAAACCAGGGACATTTGCTTCTATTATGTCATCTATTCTTGCTTTAGTTATCATGCCATCTTCTTTCTTTAGCGTGTCCATAGCTACTGGAAATGGAATCTTGTATGGAAGCATATTGCCTTCTACTAAATGGCCGTACTGACCGAGTGATTTTAGAGTTTCACCTATTACTTCACCTTTTGTGAGTAAGAGTTCTAGATTCTCTAGAGTGTTTTTGTCAAAATCCTCAAACGCAGTTGCAACACCAACTACCGTTAGACCCTCTTTACTATACTTTTGATAAATATCAATTGCCTGCGGTATTCCATATAGAAAACAGCCAGGGCAGTTAACTTGAAAGACCTCGACTAGAACAACATTGTCTTTTTGTTTGTCTACATTAGTTGGCAATCCTTGAACCCACTTTGATACATTAAGGCTAGGCGCCTTTGATCCAATTTTTGCAACCATAGCAAACTTCCATTCAAATCATTTAGTATCTATTTCTTTGCGTGTGGAAGGAAAATTTACGAAATTCTTTTATATGTCAGTCCAAAAGTCAGGTATGATGTCGTCAAAGTTGCCGGCCTTGTTGTTCTTAACGACAGTTCTGTTATTATCATCTGTAATAGCCATGTTACCTGTAGCAAATGCGGTGACCAGAAATACATTCAATGACGAACACATAACAGCAAGATTTGGAAACACCAAGGTATGTGGTGACCATTTATGCGGACCAGGAGAATTTCAAAAAATGATGGAGAAACTTAACAATGCTGAGATTAGGCATGCTACTGCCACCCCTGCAACACCGACTACCAATACAACAACACCGACTACCAATACAACAACACCGACTACCAATACAACAACACCGACTACCAATACAACAACACCGACTACCACTCCAGTTGAAAACATGTCAAAAGTACAGAACATGTCACAAATAATACCAATGATGGAAACTCCAATGTGGATAACCAAGACTGGTACTCTGACATCAGTTCAAGATCCTGGGCAAGGACATGAGAATCACCAACTTGCAATAATTTTACCACCAAGTGACAAGGTATACACCGGCGTGATTTCATGGACTTCCTCAAAACCAATACAGATAGTGGAACTTACAGGCCCTCTGGGTTCAGGCGACGATAAAGGACAACCAATTTGGACTACAGATGGCAAGACTAAATTTGCTCTAACGCTGGTAGACGTCAACGAAACAACAGGTAGCTTTTCTTTTACTGGTAATGCTTTGGCGGTTCATTATCCAAAGTCAAGTTCATTCACTGTAAGCTACGCTGTTAGTTACATGGGATCATCAGCTTCTGATATGGTCAAAACAGGGACTCTAACCTCTGTCCAAGATCCGGGTCAGGGACACGAAAGTCATCAGCTAGCGTTGATCTTGCCTCCAAGTGAAAAAGCATACCATGGGATCCTTACCTACTCTGCATCAGAACCAGTCCAATTAGTTTCGTTGATTGGACCAATCGATCCAGCTGTAGACAAGAAAGGACAAATGGTGTATACAATGGATGGAAAGACATGGTTTGCTCTAGTGTTCATAGAACCAGGAACTCAAGCGGGAACATGGGAGTTCGCCGGTAATGCAATAGCAGTGCATACAAAGAATATCACCCCGTTCCAAGTAAGCTACACTGTTGACGCGCACAACTGACACCTTATTACTAGTAAAAATGATTCATAATTCTTTTATATGCGCTCAAGCAAACCAAATTAATGTCAAAGAAGAAAGCATCACTTCTGTTCACAATAGCTGTTCTAACGGCATCATTTGCTGTTGTAGCAATTCCACCAGCTAGTGCACTTACTCCTAGAATGGACTTCAATGATAACCACTATACTGCGCGCTTTCATGGAGGCCTAGGAATATGTGGTGATCATATATGCAAACCTGGAGAATATAGTAGCTGGCAAAAGGCAATGAGCGCTGCACAAATGCAAAAACAGGGCGGTCGCGCTATGAGCGGACAACATGGCGAGGATGTCATGCACGGAATGGCTGGATCATCCCATGGACAGAATACAATGCCTACAGGTAAGTAAGAGCCAAATCATAATTCCAATTTAACATTGGAAGAAACCAAACGTTGTTTTTAATTTATTTAATTATATTTATAGAAATCTGACTCAAAAGTTGACATCAAAGCCGCCCATGTCACCAGGACCGCCATTACCGTGAAAATCTCCACCGCTATAATCTTGCCCTGAATCGTGAGACATGTCAGTACCACCTGTATCTTGCATGTAATTGTCTGGTATGAAACTTGTCATAGCAAGACCCATGAAGGCCATCATTGTGGAGAACATCATAACGTCCATTATTCCAAGAAACATCATTGCTGGTAGGATGGAGCGATTATCATCCATGTATTGCTGTAGTTTTTGCTTATCCCCACTTTTCCACATTGTTACCATCTGGTCCCAATTTTTTTGCAGCTCAAACCTTCTTTCCTCAAGCTCCTTATGGCCTTTTTCAGTCAAAATTATTTCTTTTTTAGGCCCAAGTAAACCCTTCTTTTCTATTATGGCAATAAGTCCTTTGCTTTCAAGACGCTCAAGTAAACTATTCAATTCCTGACTTTCAATCTTTGCCTTCTTTGCAATCTTATCAAACTTTTTTACCCCTTGACTTATTGCACTTAGAACTATTGCATCGCTTGGTTCTTGTTCCACGTTATATGATGAATACGATTTCGCCCTATAAATCGTTCTTCGACAAGATATTAAACCGAATTATTATATCTAATGCCATGGAAAAAGATTCACACACAGACGAACAGATAAAAAAATTCTATTCTCTAAAAAATATAGCTGTTGTAGGGATGTCAAAAAATCCCGACAAAGCAGCACATTATGTACCAAAATATCTAGACGAGAAAGGCTACAACATAATACCTGTAAATCCAACTGCAACTGAAATTCTTGGAAAAAAATGTTATTCTACACTTTTAGATGTTCCAGTGCCAATAGATATTGTGGATGTTTTCAGACCATCAGACCAGGTCACGCCAGTAGTTGAAGAGGCAATTAAGATAAAACCAAAAGTAATCTGGTTACAGGAAGGCATTCATAACCCAGAAGCAGAAATTCTCGCAGAAAAAGCCGGAATAAAAGTGGTATTTAATAGGTGTATGCTTGCAGAACATCAGCGTCTCTTTTAAGACATGACTGAAGATTTCTCCAAATTCCAAGATGCACTTTTGGAGCTGATAAAATCATTTGAACAAAAAAATGTCATAGTAAAAACCAACTCAGAACCAGATTCTAACATTATACGAATATACGGTGAGGGATCTGACGCCTTGGCTTTAGCCAAAGCAGGACTGGAAGAAGCCGCTGAACTTGCGTATGCAACTGCAGAACATCATCCTTACTGGAATCTGTTGTATAGCGGCACACAAATCCTAAAGATTGTCCTAGACAAGTGGAACCAGGAACTAACTGCTGAGGAACTCAAGGAAATTTCATGGCATGCCGACGAAATCAAAAATTCCACTAAAAATTTAGTTACTAAAAATGAATAATTTACGGCACAGATAAATAGTAAGAATTATCAGGTGAATTCATGCCAATAAAAATTGGCCTTATAGGTAAAACAAATACGGGTAAAACAACTTTTTTTAATGCCGCGACGCTGGCAGGAGGAGAAATCTCAACATATCCATTTACAACCAAGAAAGCACAAAAAGCTACAGGTAATGCGATTACTCCCTGTGTTCACACAGAATTTAATGTTAAAGATGATCCAAAAAATTCAAAATGTGTTGATGGTTGGAGATTCATACCAATAGAACTAATTGATTTGCCAGGTCTGATAAAAGATGCATGGTCTGGGAAGGGATTGGGCAATCAATTTCTTTCTATCGCTACTCAGTCTGATGCCTTGCTGCATATTGTAGACGTTTCAGCAAGCGTTGATGCAGCAGGACGAATTACGGAGGTTGGCAAGGGTGATCCAATAGCAGATGTCTCCGATATTGAAGAGGAGCTGATAATGTGGTACCTAAAACTTTTAGAGGGAAACAGGGACAAAATATCAAAACTAGTCCATTCTGACACAGAACTTCTTATTGCAATAACAGATGTATTTCGGGGAATCGGAGTTAAAGAAGGCCATGTAAAAGAGACATTGAAAGTAACTGGATTGGAAGACAAACACTTTGATAACTTTGATATGCATGATAGCAAAAAATTTGCAGCCCATCTTCGAAAGATATCAAAACCCACACTAATAGTTGCAAATAAAATTGATCTACCTGGGGCAGACAAGAACTTTGACAGGTTACGAGAAAAATATGTTGACACGATAATAATTCCTGCTAGTGCAGATAGCGAACTTTCACTTAGACGTGCAGAACAAAAAGGACTCATAAAATATGTACCTGGCTCTGAACAATTTGAGATACTCCAAAGAGAAAAGTTAAACAAGAAACAAGTTGAAGCACTTGATTTTATCACAAAAGGAATCTTGGGAGAATATATGAGAACGGGTGTTCAGTTTGCAATTAATGTTACAGTATTCAAGTTACTAAAAATGAATTCTATATACCCAGTAGCAAATGCTGAAAAACTCTCAGACAGAACAGGTAAGATTCTACCAGATCTCATCTTGCTCAAAGATGGTTCTACAATAGAGGATTTGGCTAAAGAAATCCACTCTGATCTCACAAAAGGACTACTTTATGCAAAAGACGTTAGGTATGGTGTGCGGCTGCCAGTAAATTATCAGCTACGCGACAGGGACGTCGTTTCACTAGTAAGTGCGCAGACAAAAAAATCCTAATTTCCCACTCCTATTTTCTCTTGTTTTATCCATAACGTTCTTTTTTTATGATCAATCAAAATGACTCCCATGTGTTCTAGCTGTTGTCGGATTTCATCTGCTTCTCGGTATTTTTTTTGTGCACGAAAGGCATTACGTTTTGTAATCAACTCATATATTCTAACAGATTCTTCATGTATTGGTTCCATGATTTTCAAACCCAGAACTTCCAACATTTTCTTAAATTCAGGCAAATATAATTTAGAAACATGCTCGGTAACAAATTCGTGAGCAGCCATATTGTTTACCTCATTTACGATATTAAAGAAGGAACTAAGTGCTAACGATGTGTTAAAATCAGATTTTAGAGCATCTTCAAAATTTTTTTTATACAAAATAATTTTTGGTTCAACTATTTTTGAATCTAAACTTTCAGGACGATTTGGAGATTCATCTTTTATTGGATGAAGCAACTCAACATAACAATTTTCTACTTGACGCCACTTTGTTATCGTCTCTTTTAGCATGTCTTCAGAATAATCTATTGGCTTTGAATAATGGCCTGAAAGGCAAAATAGCCTAATTATATTGGGACCCCACCTACTTAGAACAAAATCTACCGATTTTGTGTTCCCAAGAGATTTTGACATTTTTTCGCCGTTTATTGTGACCATCCCCACATGCATCCAAATTTTAGCAAAATTTTCCCCCGAGTAGCACTCTGATTGGGCTATTTCGTTCTCATGATGAGGAAATATTAGGTCTCTTCCCCCACCATGAATTTCAAAGTTAGAGCCCAAGTACTTTAGACTCATTGCTGAGCATTCAATATGCCATCCAGGTCTGCCATAACCCCACGGGCTTTCCCATCTTGGCTCATCGTCCACAAATTTCCATAATGCAAAATCTAGCGGGTCTCTTTTGGTCTCGTCAACTTCGACTCTAGCTCCTGCAACTAGCTCGTCAATTTTTTTCTTTGAGAGTTTCCCATATTCTTTAAACTTTGATACGGCAAAGTAAACGCCATTTTTTGATACATAAGCATAGTCCTTATCAATTAGGTCTTTGACCAAGTCGATCATTTCAGTTATGTGTTCAGTTGCCTTTGGATACGAATCAGCTCTTTTTACATTGAGCTTGTCAAACCCATCAAAATAACTGGATATGTATTTTGTACTTATTGTATCAGCAGAAACATTTTCAGCTTTTGCTCGATCTATTATTTTGTCATCAACATCAGTAAAATTTTGTATGAATTTCATATTAGTACCCTGTGATTCTAGAAATCGTCGTAGCGTATCAAAAACAATTATTGTTCTTGCGTGACCTACGTGGCTTTCGTCATAAACTGTTACACCACAAACATAGATTCTGACGATACTAGAAGTATCTAATTCCTTTTCTGCGGATGATAGTGTATCAAAAATTTTCAAAATTCGGCCATCCTCTTATAGGGAACACGCCTTGGCCGTTATTCTCTTGTGCTCATTTCTTTTGTACATTTGGTAAATTTTGTCTACATCTGAAATCGGTATCTCTGCAGTCTTTGATGTCTCTTCTATTGAGAGATTCTTGTCTATCATACAGTGAAGAATGACATCAATCTCATCATAACCTAGACCCAACTCTGTTTCTACAGTATGGCCTTGCCACAAGTGGGGGCCGCTTGGTTTATTGATTACATTAGGTGGTACCATGAGGAATCGTGCAAATTCACGAACCTGTGTCTTGTAAAGCGATACTATTGGCAACAAGTCTGCTGCACCATCTCCAAACTTTGCAAAATATCCAATCAAAAACTCGCTTTTATCGCTAGACCCAAGGACAAGATAGTTTCGGGCATTTGCATAATAGTATAATATGTTAGCTCTTATCCTTGCACCAAGATTCCCAACCGCAAGCGGATTTGGTTCCAAGTATTTTGAATATTCCTTGTGTATGGCTCCTATGTCAATTAGTTTGTATTCTAAGCCAAGAGTGCCCACCATTTTAATTGCATCTTCGGTATCAATTTTTGGTGTGATTTTTGAACTAGGCATTATTATGACAAGTGATTTTTCTTTGAGAAATTTTGCACAAAGTGAAGCTATTACTGCAGAATCTATTCCACCACTTAGTCCAAAAACAATCCCTTGACATTTTCTTTCTGTAATTTCGCCTTTTAGAAAATCACCAATCTTGTTTTGTATAGAATTGTAGTCTTTTTCTGCAAGATCAGCAATTATTTGACGGTTCAACGTCTGTTAAAATGATGCTAAAGAATTAAACTTATCACACTATAAAGATCCCAAATAAATAATACTTTGATATAAAAATTACGTGCAAAAATCAAAGGTAGCTGATCGAAAGAAAGCTCTGACCAAAAGAAAGTTTTCAAAGCGATATCTTGGAAGACAAAATAAAAAATCACGCGCCAGATAGATGGCTGATTCCATAAAATCTGATTAAATATGGAAAGAATGCGAGTCAAGTCTGGCAATCTAAGAGCGATTGGATATGATGAATCAGCACAAATACTGGAAATAGTATTTCATCGTGGCGGAATTTATCGGTATTTTGGGGTACCAAAAAAGATCTATGACGGTTTAATGAAATCTCAATCATCTTATGAGAGATATCATGACAGATACATCAAGAACAGGTATAGACACGAGAAAATCTGATTCTTTCAGATGGTCTCATAGACATACAAGGCTTTTAATTCAAGGTAGCACTATTAGTATAGTGGAGTAGTGTGAGTTTGCACATCTCTGAGCCTTTGTAGTTCAGAGAAAGACTGGAGTAACTACCCAGCTCTTATATGACTTGATATTCAATTCTTGTAATTATAACTATATATTAATTGGATTGAAATTGTTTATCATCATCTCTAATAAAACGGCGTATTGAGGCACTTATAGCTGCAAATTATCTAACGCGCCTATTTCGGTCGCATCATCTTAAGTAGAAGGATGACGTA
>MNFB01000053.1 GCA_001917995.1 Thaumarchaeota archaeon 13_1_40CM_4_38_7
CATATACGAACACCGGCATGCCAAATTCTGGCACAGTCTCTGATAACGAAATTGCTAGTTGAGGAGATTCTGCATTACAGTGAGCTGTAAATTCCGAAGTTATTGGATAATGGCTTGAGAGAGTAAAGTCACCGTTCTGACCTGATTGTATGATTTGTGGATTTGTATAATCAAAGATAGAATCTAGTACTCTAATCCCGCTCTTGTCGTATAATACACAGACAACTTTGACCTGACTTGCATCTATGTTTGCGGTGTTCCAAATAGTGCCACTGACAGTTCCAATTCCAGATGAGGACTTCCACGAAGACTCTACTGTTGATAATTTTAATCCCTGCTGAATTTTGCTAGTATCTTTAAGAAACGAACTTGCCCTAACAAAGTATTTCATATCTTCTAGGTTTTTTGCATCTACCAGAAGATCAAACCCAGAACTTGTCTGGGGCATCAATACTGCCATAGTTGTATACAGTTTGTTTTCTGCCATGATTTCGTCACCGTTTACAAAAGTAACATCAAGTTGCACTAGTTTGACAGGATATGAAGCCGTATTTTTCACGTCTCCAACAATGTGTACATCTCCTTGTGTGTCTGTGTATTTTCCAGTAGAGGTAATTTCTATCTCTCCTTCACTTACATACAGTTTGGTTGTCACCTTTTGAGTTCCATTTATCAGTAATTTTACGTCAAAAGTGCCAAAACCCAACTTCCCCATACTTTGCTTAAGAAAGATGTCTGATTCTGAAGACATTGGGCACCTTTCTGCAGGATTGGCTCTTGTTCTTACATTCAATACTAGATCATGACCAGAAAGCAAATGGTCAATGGTATAGTTAGCACAATAGATGTCCAAGGAGAAAACCCTGATCATTGCAGTGACATTACTGTTTTCTGTAGGCACTAGCGGAATAAATTGAATATACTCTTGAGTTGGTTGCATTTCTTGTGAAAGTGCTACATTGGTTCCCGGAAAAATGGCTCCAAGTGACAACATTATAGTACATGAAATATGTAGAGTTTTCATGTCTTAATTTTCACCAACTAGTAACTTGATTTCATCTTTATAGTATGTAAGACCGGCTTGCGGGCTTGCGTGATTGCTAAGAATTGTAAGGGTGTTATTCGCTGAAGAGCCATATCTGGTTGGAATTCCTGTATAGATCTCTTCATTTCCATCTTGAAACTTTATGTCAAGAATAGTGATGCCGCCTGCAATTGTTTTCATCAGGCCCTCTGGAAAACTAAATGTAACATTTTGAAATTTGATGGATTCACCACGTTGTAGATCGTCAATTGAGTGCCCAAATGTGAACTGGTAGAAGGTCTGGTTGTTTATAGAAACCACTGTTTTGCCTTGCTTGTCTATTCCATCATAAAAAGAATTGGTGAGAACAATCTTTGGAGATACACGAGGATCAAATGCTGGTTTTATCCATCCATGCTGTACAAGTTTTGACAATGTGATTGGCTTGACACATGATATGGTCTTGTTATCAGGATGCAGTATTTTGTCAAACCCTGTATCGCATTTTATCTCACTTGTGGGCATTCCAATTTTAATCTGTTTTAGTGGTGGCCAATTTGCAATTGTGCGAGAGTTACAAGATGACAATATGTTGTCACCGTGAAGCGGAAAATTGGTAGACAGTAGGTAAGACCATATCAACTCAATCTTGTGGTCACCTGAAAATGGAATCGAATAAACAAAGAAGCAATCCGTGGTCTCAGTATTAGGTTTTGATGGTTGGGATTTTACAGGATCATCTACGTCCATTAAAATAATCGGTGATGTGTCTCCGTAGGGCTGCTTATTTTCAGGCTGATTTGTGTATGGGTAGTTGCGCGGAAACTTGATTTCAAGCAATGCGGCACCAGTACTGTGAACTTGTGCTGACAATATGCCTCGTTGACCCTTAAACTCGTCTATGGTTCCATTTGTTACCTTGTATTGGAAAATAAAAATTTGAATAGGCTTTGCAGGAAATGAATTATCGAATTTTCCTAGCATATAGTAATTGTTCCATTTTTCAGCATATGCATCGAGTACCGATGCATTATGTGTTGTAATCACAAACATTAGAAAAATAACTGTGATTATCAAAAGATGTAGAGTTTTCATTTTTGTTTAGGCAAAGCGTTCGTCTCTACCTAAACCTAACTAATTCGAAAGTAACCACAACATGCTCAATATAGCACAATAACCTACAGAAAACGATACTATTCCTGCTATTGTTGACTTTTTGATTACTTGCTTTAATTCTCGTCTTCTCATTTGTTTTATGATATCNTCCATGTTTGTCATAGTCTCAGCTTCTCAATTTATGATATTTAAGATACAATCATGGTTTAAAAAATTCGCGTAGCTTTGTTCCATACTGTAACAATCTCCGCACTCGAAACTAGTTCTAGGTATGGAACTGGTAAGACACAGATATTATTTTGGAATAATCAGTTGTTTTTAACGAAATTCCATGGACCCGATGGTGTTGCCAGCCTCTGACCTTATAGAAACGGGAGAACCCGCAACCGAAATAATCGCAGGGCCCGCAAGGCAGTAAGCTTATTGGAGTAGCTACAAACTCCTTCCCAGTTTTTTATTACAAACATAAGTGGATGAAATATTTTTGTCAGTGTTTATAATTTTTAATGATACCTAAATCAAGGAATTATTCTCTAATAACCCCCGCCAACTCGAAACTTCGCTCTTCGTGATCGCCTTGCAGCAGATCTTTTTGGAGCTGATCTTCGCCTTGCAGCAGATCTTTTTGGAGCTGATCTTCGCTTTGCAGCTTTTCTAGCTCGCTTTTTTGTTGCCAATACGAGTATAAGGATTATGATGGTAATATCCTAATCGGTATGCCTAAGATAGATACGGTAAAATTTCCAAGTCGTATTAAAAAATTCAAGTTGAATAAAAAAAACATAATCAATTTGTGGATGGTGATTTTTATAATATTGGTAGCAATTACCGGAGTTTTTACCTATGCCAGTTTTTTTAATTTAGGTAATTTGGACAAGGACGTTTCAAAAGAATTTTCCTTAATTTTAATTCCCATAACTGCTGGAGGTATTGTAACCAAATTTACAACGGATTCTTGGCAAATTACAAAAGAAAAATTAGGTATTAAAAGAGACATTTTATCGGATTACGAAAATTCTTACAAATTAATTGGAATACTATCTGATAATTTTCTTTACCGAGTTGTTGAATCATACATCATATACAAATCAAAACCAAATTCAATTCCTTTCAAAGATTACACTAGACCAGAAATTGAAGCGTTTCTGGTATTTCCGGAAGAGGATCATCAACCAATCAAACAATTTCAAATTGATTATAATGAGTTTAGGAAAAAATTAGAAGATGCAGCTATAACTCAGAATAAATTACTCTCCAGTACAAGACTGTATTTTGGAAACGAGGAATTGGAAAAACTAATTATTCAACTAGGTGATGAATTGAATAATAAATTAGATGTTTTACGGAGATTAATGTTTAGTGATAATCCTACTGAATTAGAAAAGTATTACAAATTATTTACGGAAAAAACTAAAGAAGTTAAAAACAAGGTAAAAGAAGTAGAGGAAAAAATGATTAAATTGAAATTTAGAGAAATTAATTTGTGATTAATCATGAATTATTGAATTTTTGAATCTATGACATTAGATAAGTGTCTAATCATGCAGATTTCTGCATTAACAAGAAATCTACTTTTAAGATTTAGATTCTTCTAGCGCGGTTATTCTTTTTTCTAATTTGTCTATTCTGGATTTTTGTTGTTTCAAGTCATTTTCTAACTGTTTAATTCGTGTTAGTTGCTGTAGCTCATGCTCTTTGTTAGTAAGTTTTACCATTTAATTTTCTAAATTTTGTATGAACTTAAGAATTCCCTTTTGATTAAAACCATTCTTCTAAAGTTCCTTTTTTATCATGTGGTTGCAGTTGCGATACTGAATCCTTGAGATTGTACTTAGAAAGAGGCATCAATTTTAGTGGGCGGGTAATGCCTAATGTTTCTTCCACATAATCCCAGTCTAACTGATAGAGTAAAGGAATATTATCCCAATTATGTGAAAAATGTTCAATTTCTTTTAGATATTTCTTGGTCCATAGCCAATCCAGTGATTCTTGAAGAAAAATTCCATCTAATTGAATGTCGATAAGATCCATACAAGCATTATCACAAATTCCCTCATCATGCTTTCGTATAATCTCCCATAAAATCTTCCATTCATCGGATCTAGCAGACCCTCTCATTTTTTTCTCCGGATGCAATCCTACGAATTTAGAATACGCAGTTTTATTATTTGGAGAAAATGGTGGATTTCTTGTATATTTTGTATAGAATTTTTGGGTGATATTTATCCCTACTTCATAGTTAGAACACATAAACAAATGGTAGATTTGATTGACTTTTGGTTCAAATGGCATGGGCAGAACATATCGAAACCACCCATGCAACAGATTTCGATATAATGAAACCATTTTTTCTATTTTATCTTCATTAGGTTTGGAATTGAGTAAATGATCCATCCATGATTTATCATAACCAAAAAGATCCTGAGCCTTAGCTACTGTTTCAACTTCTTCACTACCCCAAGACTCTTTCTGACTAGTTTGTGGAAGTGGAGTTAAATCTCCTCTACCTGAAAACCAGTCAGATGTAAAAAGGAAAACAATGAATTCAGTTCTTGTTTGATAATAGTCGGTTATTCGTTTTCTTGCGACCTTATTAATCTCTGACCAAGGTGTGTATAACAAAGGATCAAAGAAAAATAATGAATTTCCTAATCGGAGTTGTTCAACTATATCAAAAATTTCAGATCTATTACGAAGAAGAAAAACATCTTCTTCGTTATTTTCAAATGGATTTTTAGAATATGTCAAATTAGGCCAGTTGCGTTTGATTACATTTAATAAATGAGTGTAACATTGAGGATCTTCTTCTACCAAAATCACATTAAGTTTTTCAGTATTAGGATTGGTTGATTTGAGGTTTAGTGCGTGACCTGAGGAACCAAGTATTGTTTCATTGCTGTCAGCTATGTAGTCTTCCCCAGTTCCAGCATTCATTTCAATAATTGTAGTTGTATAAGGGTATTTTCTATACATGCCCCCAGAAGTAATTTCCCACCAAAGAGGATAATATTTTCCAATAATTTCTGATTTTAATTTAGTACCAGTTTCTCCACTAAGCTCTATGGCATCGTCATGGAATTTTAGCAAGTTATAAAGTAGTATTTGAAGGATTTATTTTAGAACTGTGTTAGCCAATTCGTCAACTCCCGTTAGCTTGTTTTCTATTTAATCAATTTTTCAGTACTGGCTATGGGAGATAACTCTGCAATAGAATGGACTAATGCCACTTGGAATCCAACAACTGGTTGTACCAAAATCTCGCAAGGATGCAAGAACTGTTACGCTGCGAGATTATCACCAAAACTGAAACGTTGGGGCATAAAAAAATATAAAAATAATTTTGAGTTTACTCAACATGAATCAGAACTTGGACTACCATTAAAGTGGAAGAATTCTAAGAAAATCTTTGTAAATTCAATGTCGGATTTATTTCATGAAGAAGCTGAAATGAGCTTTATTGAAAAATGCTTTATGACCATGATTTCAGCGGACTGGCATAATTATCAAATACTGACCAAAAGACCTCAAAAAATGGTGGAGTTCTCTCGATTGTTTTACAAATTTTTTGGTTTTCCAATTCCCCCATATATCTGGATGGGAGTAAGTGTTGAAAACAATGATACTTTGTTGAGAATAGATCATCTTCGAAAAGTAAAATGCCATACAAGGTTTATCAGCTTTGAACCACTTTTAGAGAAATTAGATTGTGTAAATTTGAAAAATATTGATTGGGCAATAATTGGTGGTGAAAGTGGTCCAAATTACAGGAATATTGAAGAAGAGTGGATTTTAGATTTAATAAAACAATGTAAAAAACAACAAGTACGGGTATTTTTCAAACAGTGGGGTGGTCCAAGACCAAAGTCTGGCGGCAGAGTAATTAGAGGAAAGACATATGATCAGTTTCCCAAACTCAACTCATTGAAGGTTGCTCATCAAAAGAAATTTGAAAAACTTAAAGAAGGGTTACTTTTGTTACAAAAAGAAACTATTTCGAAACCGCTCAAAGTATCTTCTTTAATAAATATCTAAAATCGGTAATGTCAAGGTTGAGTCCTGTAAAACCCAGAGACGTACAATTAGCTTAGTTCTTTTAATAACGATAAAGTTCGACCCATTGAATCTATTACTACTAACTCAATGAAAGTTTATTTCTTCATATTGGTTTAGATGATAAACGCTGTATCACGCGTGGGAGATACAGTGGATCAGCACAGACCACATTTGCCACCGTTTCGATACGTGCAGAATTATCTAGAAAATCATTTTTATCCAACGTAGTAAGTATACTCCATTTCTTTATTGTTCTCTGATGTGCTTCTACCTCACATATAATTTGCAAATCATTTGGTTTCTTTGCTATTTTTTTTAACGTAGGATCAGATTCGAGGGTTTTCAACAACCCTTGATTTATGGTGGCAGTTGTTATTTTATAGGATGAAACTTTTGCGGCTAATTCATAATGCAGTGCAGTTGAGATTTTATTAATCCCAATAGCAATCCCTGTTACAAAAGCCGCATACTCAACAGATTGAACAGAATCAAGACTTTCGGTTAGATAATTAACAACTAGCGCTTCGATATTCCTAAGAAGATCATATTCGCTCATACCCCTCCTTAATGACGAAATTCTTTTTTCGAAAAAGTCCTGTATAAAAGTAAGATCTTCCAGTGTCACATCTTTTAGTATACCAGAATCATTCTTTAAATTTCTAAACTCATGTTCGAAATTTCGAAGTGTCTCTCCTACGTAGCAAAACAACTGTGTAATACGCTTTAAACACTCATTTCTGACAGTTGGGGGCAGATACACATCAAGATTTAGCTTTTTTCGATGTTTCTCGATTGTTCCCAATCTCGTTTGTGCGCCCTGATTTTTTACCGTATCTGCTATAACTACAGAGGAGTCTAGACAGATACATGCGTGAGGATTAGACGTGGTTGACAAATTTAGCCATAATTTACTAGGATTTGTCCTACATCATTTCTGAATCCCCTCATCGCCATACTTTCAGTATCATTTAAAGATGGTATTTTCTTATGATAAGCGCTGGATAGAAATTCGGCAAGACCATAAGTTTCTTCTCTGAAATAATCTAGTGAATATGTGAATCTAGTAGCATCCATCTTTTTTATCGATAATGGCGTAAGAACGAACATCTCGTCCATTTCTTTTACATTATTTATTTTCACATAAAGCTTGAACAGTCCCTCAGCTTCTAAAGCTCTTTGCAATTTCAAATATATTGGTTGCACATATTTATCATAATCGTTCGCAGCCATTTGAGTTTTCTTGGTATTTCCCCGTCGCATATGATAAGATGATTGAAAGGCATCAGTTTTTTGTTTGATTATGTCAAATGCATTAATTCGATTGAGATAAGCTAGATTTGACACGTTGAACATTTCAAATGGGAGATCTGAGTCTAGAAATTCTTTCATGGCGTTTGTGTGCAATTTTGGATATAATTTTAGCAGGGATTCATAGATTGATTCTATGGCCAAGAAAAAATTATCAAGCTTCTGTTCTATGTTAGTGACGTCTCTTCGTTCAAGCTTTACCATGTATTTTTTTACTTCTTTGTTACGCTCCAAGTATGTGCTATAATTGGACCAACATCTTTCAATGTAGGCATCTTTATTGAACCAATTAGGAAGTTCGCCTATTTCACCGATAATGAATGAAATTTGTTTTGACATTGTCTCTTTGAAATCTATTTGATAATCAGAAGAAATATCCATGACGCTCTCATATGATTGCCTTGATCGTTCTTTGTTTTTTCTTTTTACTATATGCGGTTTAAGATAAGATATTAGAAAATCTATCATCGAACGCATATGAAAAGCATTTTCTTGTATGCCTGGACCAGACGCAAGAATGGGTCGACTATTCATGTGTGATATTTACCAGTAATGGCGAATAATATACTTATCAATACATTTGTTCGAAGGTTATGTATCCGCTGAAGGATGGTACGAGATAAAAAAATCAACTGAAACAGAGGAAACTGGGTTTGAATATTCTCCAATTTTCTCGACAAATGTTTCGTGTTTGATAGTTCTTTTAAGCAGGCCTGAATATTCATTTCGATACATTCACAATGAAAAAAGAAATCAATTTCTCCGAAGGTGTAGAATTATGCAGGCAAAATAGTCAACGACTAGCAACCTCAGGCAGAGCTATAATTGAAAATGAGAATGGGAGTGATCCTTATGGATTGTTTTTACTTTATATTGCGTACGAGGAAATAGCAAAAGCGATTTTCTGTTTTTTTGTAAATAAGGGATGGATAAGTTATGCTTTTGTCAAAGAGATTTTTGGTAGCCATGAATCTAAAATTTTTCTTTATGAAGAAATTTTTTTGACTTTTTCAGTAGATGGCAGGACTGCATACCTTGGAGGACAGAAATTAGGTGATATAACTTTGGATGATTTTATTAAGAAACACAAACAACAAATCAGTTCTCATAGAGATTTGACAAAAAAATTCCTTTATGTAGAACCGATGGGTAATCATTGGCATTTACCGTTTAAATCTATAAAGAACATTAAAACAAAACAAAAGTTGATAGAAGATAAAATAGATGCATTGGAAGCAGTTCTATATGCTTTGGAGAATGAGAGGTATTCTACTAGAATGAATAAATTCAAACTGTTTAAAGATGATTCAGGTAATATTGTGTTACAATTTGATACCACATGATTAAAAACAAATGTAAAAACTTTAACAACGACCACGGTTACGGGTCCTAAAAGGCCCGCAATGCCTTGATACTTTTCTACATAATTTTCAAAATTTTGAATCTTAATTTTCATGTTTTTTCTGGTCAATCTTAACAGCAATTTGGAGTCTCAAAAATTTTTCCCAGAGTATTGCCACGATTTGATCCGTATTGGTAATATTTTCAAGGTTTTCTAAAGTTAGTACTATAATCCTACAACCATCATATAATGTACGTTGAATTTCCCCATATGCGTATGTTCCCTTTGATTCATCTCCTGTTATACCAGAGCGCGCAACAAGGATTCCGAAGGTAGAACCTTTATTCCTTAATTTTTTAGCAAACAAAATTATTTCATTTTTGCCTACGGCGTTAGCCAAATTCTTGCATTCAAATACAATAATCGAAGGAAGAAATTGCAAGCCGCTACGAGTCTTATCATTTGAAAAAATTAAATCAATTTCTTGATCAAAAAACCTGTCATACACGTCTCTTGATTCAAGTTTGACACCCGGAATACGTTCCATGATATAGCACATTAAATCTTCAAGAAGTCTCCCTTTCTTTTTCGAGTTTGGTTCTAAATAAAAGCGAGCGAAAAGATCTCTTATTTTCTTATTATCAAGTTCAGCCATTGTTCTTACCACCATCTAATATGTCAATGAGCGTATCAGGCACGCAAGATTGCCGAGTTTTTTCTTTGTAATGCCTCCAGACAAAATACCCTATAATGATTGCAAGAATAATAAGAACCACAATCCAAAGTTTCCAGCCTGAAAATTGCTTTGGATTTCTTGCATATTGGTTAAGCGTGTTTATATCCGCAGATTGAAGTGGTTTCAAATTGCGCAGAGAATTTACGTTTCGTTTTCTTGGATGTTTGTCTGGTCCTCTACGCCCTCTGTACTTTTTTGTAGTGCGCGTTACTGGATATTCAATAATTTTTTCTTCTGTATTATCAGCGTCACTCTATAGTAAGGCCATTTTCAAAAGATTTCATGATCTGATGAAAAAGAAATAATAACTATTATTTAAGGATGTCGAAATACTATCATCTTGATTTTATTGCGACATCTTTGTACTCTAGCTAAGGAAAACGCGAGATGTGTTTGATAAGACTTGCATTTAATTAATTTGCAAGAATTAAATTAATACGTAAATTTGGGCTGTGTTTATTTTTGCTTCGTGATTTTGTTAATGAATTAACATTTCAGTGATTTTTTCTGCTATTTTTTCTATCTGCTCTGATTTCTTCTGATCAAGCTGGCTTTAGACGTCTGAATTAATCAAATTTCGTGCCTAAAATCAGGCTTGAAATCAGTTTAGCGAAAAATCAGATATCCAAATTAATTTAATTATTTCTCATCTTGCCATTTTGATATTTCAATGTCAAATCCAGTATTTTCTTTATCAACATGTTTCTTTACACAATGAATTTCATGAATTAATTTGTCATTACCAATTAATCCTAACCCATCCACAGGTTTATTATCACTATTAGTAAATTTTTCAGCCAAAACATCAAGTAAAGGTTTTAGCATATTATCTAGATCTTTTTCTGATTCTCCTGAGGCCTGTGGACTCTTATTAAGATAAAAACAAATATCAACTGAGAAGAATTGCGCCCCTTTGCACTTTTCTTGAACTTTTTTTAGATCTGGAATTTCTTTTTTGAGCTTTTCTAGCAACTCAGTTTTTCTTGCTGGAACATTATCATTTGCTGTCATGGGAGTAAATTGCCTAACACTAGTTTTTTTTAACAGAATATGCTTTCCAAACAATAGTAATTCAGCAGTTTTTCTGATAATTAAGAAATATGTCCAAAAAATTCTGAAAAATATGAGAAAATGACGCCTAAAAACAAGAAAATTGAAGTAAATGTGGTTTTTCAGCTTGACAAGCTAGATTTCAAAATAAAACATCCAAATTAATTTAATTCCGAATTTTATTCATCAATTTTATTATTACAGCAAAAACATGTATAGATTATCTTCAGATCTTCAACTTTTTTATCCATTGGAGAGCCACATTTAGGACAGTCCATGATATCATGACATTGATTGCATTATATAGAA
>MNFB01000019.1:0-5107 GCA_001917995.1 Thaumarchaeota archaeon 13_1_40CM_4_38_7
ACTCGAATGGCAATTTTATGTCAACTATGCCTATTCTGGTGGTTGTAATCATTATCGCAATTGGTGCTGTACTTGGCTATAGATTCTATAGTAACAAGAAAATTAATACACGATGATATTAGGCTGTTTTCATATTACAGACATTAGAGCAGGATAAGGTTAAGGGAGAGTTCACTATTACCTATACTAATAATTCTGTCCGCCAGAATGGCGCATGCTGCAACCTCTAATGTATCAGATGACCTACTTTTGTCAATCTGGAAAGAAAGACCGTTATCTTCAGTCAACATTTCCAAGTGGGATTGGAATCTTGGAATGTTAGTGTTTGTTGATCACTACTCTACCTACTGCTAAATATTGCAACTCTAACATGTTTAGATTTTGTGAATCTTTTTCAAAATAGAGGCCCCAATTTCATATACGGTATCTCTGAAATCATTTGGAAAACCTATATCTTGAGCAAACCCTCCATAAACAAAAAAGTAAAGGAAAATAAAAGTCCTATGAAGGCAGTTATGATTTTCATTACCAATATCTCTACTTGCTTGATGTGTAATTTGCTATAAAAAAGAAAATTGATTGTATGGACATTGAAATTAACACAGACATTGCAAGACCAAATAATCCAAGAGTGCCACCGGTAAATAATATTAGAATAAACAGAGAGAGCACACGCATTATTGAACCAACTAGGACTATGCGTGACTTTCCATTTACAAAAAATCTTGTTCCAATAACTGTGCTAATTACCCAAGGGATTATAGCCAAAACCATTATCTGAGACGCTTGAATGGTTTCTCGATACAAGGGAAAGAATGAATTTATCAACTCTGGGATCACAAAAAAGGAAATTATTGATATTACAGAAGTAATGATTATACTTGTGCGAATAATTGTTTTATTATGTACTCCAGCGGCCATTTGAGGCAAAATGTAGAAACGTAAGCTTACTGGCAAAATTGATAAAAATAAAAAAAACTGAAAGCCAAATTGATACAGTCCTAGTATTTCAAAACCAAAAAGTGGTGCAATTAATAATTTATCAGCGTATAACCCAATTCTATCGGATACATTAACAAAAAATACATCCTTAGTGAAGGAAAATTTTGATCTTAACTCCTTAAATTGGAAATTTAATGCCTTTAATGATTTAAAGAAATCATAAGCAAACAATAACGAGGATATCGCATATGCAAGGATTATCCCGTCGATGCCAATCACGTAATAAAGTAATAAGGATAAGGGAACTTGCAAAACACGCTGTCCAACGGTAATATAAAAATACTTTTTGGAATTTCTTCTTCCTAACAATTCTGCTTGAGCCATAGTAAAGATACTAAAACCAAAAACTAATGCTAGTGTAGAAATATTATGGAAAATGAAAATCATTGGTAACAGTATGATGCAGTTAGATAGTAGCACCATTCGATTAGCTTGATTCTTTAGAAGCTCCTCGCCTTTAGGAAGGTAAGTCATAACAGTAACATTTAATCCCAGAGTAGAAACAACCGAAGATATCATAGCGACAGATATGAAATAATTTAGCTCACCGTAATTTGCCACTTTTAGTATTGAGGCAAGGAAAAGCCAAAAAATTCCTCCCACTATGGCAGCTATGATATTCGCAGTAGTTATATTTACAAGTCCTCTCTCAAGTCCTAAAGCTCGAAAAAATTTGTCACGCATACCCATGAATGAGCAGAACTTTTGTCCGTATAAAACTCAAGTGGCACGAGTCCATCCGGCTAGTGAGGACCTCAGTATGTTTTGTTTCATTGTAAGATGTGGGACGGATTAGTAGTATCATTGAATAAAAATGGAGTAAAAAATTGTTATTTGGTCTTATTCTGAACTTCGCATATTATAATTCGGTTTTTCCATTGGTTAATAGGTGTTATGAAGGAAAATCTCTTTACTTCTTTTAATACGATATCCAAAGATTCACACCGCTTGTCCTCAAACAAATTTACAGCACGTGGATCGTTCCAATCAAAAACAAGGTATTTTATTCTTTTATCATTATGGATGGTGTTTCTAAGATCTTCCCGTACTTTGAGAATTTCTGATTCAGTAGTATTTGCCCGTAATATTATGTTCGAAGAATTCCATACGGTCTTGTAGCTTTCTGTTCTGTTCACTAAATTTGGATCTATCGCCCAGAACACATCCGCGCTTGGTAGAATAGCTATATCATCCTTATTCAGGTTGGCTGAAAGCCAATATGTTGCAAAACCATAGCTTTGCATCATGGTAGATTGATCTTGAGAATAGTCTACAGCAGAAGCCCATGCATAGTACATGAAAATTACTAAAAATACTCCAATAACCACATATGGAATGTATTTTTTTTGTGCGCTCATTTCTCTTTTGTTTCCATTGGCTTGTCTCTGAGGTAGTAATAACTTGGCTTAGTTAACAACGAGAGTGCATATGTGAATCCATATACCAAAAGAATTTGGCTGCCTATCAAATATCTGAGAGTGATTTTGTTCGACATTACAATCGTATCATTTACGATCGAATATGGTATATGATAGGTAGTCAAATTTAAAATATTTAAAAAGAAGACTAGAATCAAATAAATAGCAACAATGTAAGGCTGACTAAATTTGTAATTTAATTGTCTCAAAAGTTGACGTCTTCTCATAATGTTATATACCAAAAAACTCATACCAATCACTATACCACTTAGAAACAATTTATCTACTGTGTCATCCTGTGTTACTTGTACAGATTTTTCCCACACCAGTTTGATATTATCATATGTTAAGAATAGAGTTATTTTTTCTATAGGATTAAATCTTGTAACCGTAAGGTAATAACTCTGTAGAGCGATAAAGGGGATAATGATAAGAACTATTAACAATATGCCTGCTAGTAAGTAAAAATTTTTATTTATTTTCTGCTTAATGTAATATGATAAGCCAATCACAAATGGCACTATAAATATCACATATGTGTCCGGTCTAGTCAAACCCGCTATAACAATGCATATGCCACTTAGGACAACACGCAGTATTCGTCGTGGCATTATGGAAAAGTATAATGCTGTAAATCCAAACGAAAGTGCAAATACGTCATTATGTAAATTTACAGAATAGATAACGAATAATGTTGTAAACGATGCCAACAGTGTGCCCATGAACGAAATAACGTGTTTGAACATTTTTCTTGCAATCAAATAAAAAAACACAATTAAATGGATGGAAGATATAATACTTGCATATCTAACAAATTGTATAACGTCTGTAAGGTCAGACGAGCTGTACGATCCAGACAAGTTGTATAGTCCAGCCAAGTTGTATAGTCCAGCCAAGTTGTATAGTCCAGCCAAGAACAGGATAAATGGACTCAATGAAAAATTGTGATTTTGTACGCTAGAAACGGCAGTATAGAAGTATGTATACGAATCATAATTAATCATAGTTTCGCCATAATTTTGCAAAAATAAAGATCTAGTAAGAAATACTATATACCCCAGAGAAAGTATGAAAATTAAATCTAATTGTTTAGTAGGTGAAAGCGGATTCAGCGTGTTAGCAATTGGAGTCAACAGAAATTTTTTATAGATTAGATTGCCCGTCAATTTTTTTACAAATAATAAGTATAGACACGCGATATAAAGATGGAGCAGTTTTGTTCTGATACAATGTTTTTAACCTGAGAGAATGACGTTCTACAATTATTACCATCTTATTTTTCTGCTCCTATATTTTAATAATGTCTCGTAAGAGATAGAATATCCTTGAAACATCTTCCATTTCTGTAACCTTTGGTTTTTGGTTAGTGAATATAAATCCGTTTTGACTTTCATGTTCCGGATCCCATCCATGCATGCCCATGATAGGACGCCCTAGAACAGTAAAAAAACTGGGTGAAATTATTTTACCTATATCTGCCAAATATAAAAGATCCCCATAATGGTTAGATTTGAAATTTATTTTAAATTTTATGATTTCATCGCTACTCAGAAGGCGCCCTCCCTGAATATGTTCAAGAACGTTTATCAGACGTTCTTTGGCATCATTATTAAATACCCAAAATCTTGCGATGGTGGAATCTAAGAAGGGTATGTAATCATTTTTAATTTTTAATCCTGTGGAATCAACCCTACTTTTCACATCTACTGTTCCAATAACATCATGCATTCCATGATCTGAAAAGATTGTAATACTAATCTCCTCACCGATTTTCATGATTCTTTGAAGAAATCTACTGAGTAATTCATCAAACAATTTCAGACGTTCAAGAAAGTCTTTGGAATTGATCCCGTATTGATGCCCGAGGTGGTCGATCTCATCAATATATGCGAAAACCACCGAGGTATCATGAATCTGTTTTTCTGCCAATTCTAGAATTTGTTGAGTGCCATGATTCCATGGATAGCCAAGATATTCAAATGGAATTTTTTTTTCTCGCATAAGATCAAATAAGGTTACAGTTCCATTCATGGAATTAGGTTCTATGATGTGTTTTTTCATCGAGAGATCAAAATATGTTATCAATTCTAATGGTATATTGAGCAAATCGAAATGACCAGGCAATAAACCGCGTTTTTTTGCATTCCTAAAAACTCCTCTATTAACAATGTATCTAGCTATAAAACTCCTGTCCACTACAGATTTTGGTATCAAAGGTGATACCTTGAAAGGTGATGTTTCAGGCGACATCTTGTAAACGCCCCATATATTGTGTTCCGAAGGATATGCACCGGAGAAGATACTTGGAATTATGGTGTTGCTATAACCAAGAAGTGTCTTGGTACTTCTAAAATATCCATCTTGAAACATATTAAACAGATTAGGCATTTTCTGTTTTGTGATACCAGAATAACCTAATGCGTCTATGAGTAATATTAGGTGTTTCAACGAATTATTGAAATTGAAGTTCTACATATATTTTAGCGTGTATTATAGATAGAAATTTTGACCTTTTGACTACCATGTTAGTCGCGGCCCTAACTGTTGCACTGCTAATGTACCTAGCTTCACACCCATTCTTGCCATTTTTCTATTACTATTTTTCTTTATAATTCCAAAAATAATTGCTGCGGCAAAAGCATCTCCCGCGCCGGTAGTATCAACAACTTTCACCTTTTTTGTGTTCA
>MNFB01000019.1:5159-13728 GCA_001917995.1 Thaumarchaeota archaeon 13_1_40CM_4_38_7
GTTAACGCAAGTAACTTTATGCTTGACATTAATTGACTAATAATTATCGAAATTTTCTTCCTTTTAGTAAGCGCACGAGCTTCTTCAAGATTCAGGCATAAACAATAAGTCATTTTTAGTAATTTCAAGAATGTAGAACGGTTTAATTTTATTAGATTGTATGGTGTACAAGCAAACACAATTTTGATTCCTTTCTTTCGAGCCATTTTTGCCGCATAAATTATCGTCTCTTTGACCGATCTATCCGATAACATGTGACCGGATATGTACAGGATTTTGGGATTCACTTTTCTAAAGACCTCATCTATGTGGTGTCGTTGTAGATACGAATTTGCCCCACGTGACACCAGAAATGACCGTTGCCCATTTCGCGATACAAATACTAACGATATTCCAGTCGGTTGGCTTTCGTTTTTAAAAAGAATTGGTATGACCTTTTTTTTTTGTAAATCTTGGCGATACATGTCACCTAAGAGTTCATTTCCTATTACACCACATTGCGCAGCTTTTCCTCCCAATTTTGATAGCGTTACAGCGACATTTCCTATACCGCCAGGCGATATTGATATGTATTTGGAGTTAACCGTTCCTCCTGATACAATTGGATTACGAGTCTTTTGTAGTATAACAGTTACGTCAAAAATCGCATCTCCCAAAAAAAGACAGTCTATATTCTTTTTCAATATTCTTCCTCCATTCAATCTCAATTCCTACTTTATAATAATATGTGGTATATTCGAATTGCTGTTGTAATAAATTGGATTTTAACTAAAGTTCCTATGTAAAGTTACTAATCATTATTGTGAAACAATACTCTAGTAGACATTCAGAATTTTTGCTATTTGTTCCTCTATTGTAAATCTTTTAGATAACTTCACTCTTACACTCACTATAAGTAAAAAATGCTTTAATGATGGGAGAAGAGGTAGTATTGATCTTGGAAGATCTAACTAAAATTACCGCGAAGATAATCTCTGAATCTGAAAATACAATTATTAATCGCCTAATTGCTACAATAGGAAAAAAAAAACTTGTTTCAATAATTTTAACTGGCAGCGTAGCCAGAAATAAGGCAAGTAGCAAATCTTTAAACGGGAAATTGTATCTAGAAAGCGATTTAGATATAGTAGTCGTAGTTAATCCGAGGGCAATAATAAAATCTTTAATTTTAATCAAGCATTTGGCAAATAGGTTAACATCTGAACTAAGAAAGCAAAGGTTGCTTTCCGGTGTTTCATTATCGATTATGACCGAAAAGTCATTACGTAATTCAACACCCACTATTTTTTATCAAGATCTTGTTCGTAACGGTAAAGTAATTTTTGGTAAAGATCTGTGCAAAATGCTCACCGTTTATGAAGTAAATAAAATCCCCGCTTACGATGTTTACAGGCTAGTTTTTAATAGAATGATTGAGGCACTTGAAGTATTTGTATCGAGTGGATTTATTGAAAACAAATTAACCAATGATAGCTTTTATTTTATGTTTAATTCCATAGAGAAGCTAACATTTGCTCTAATTCAAGCTATACTTATCAAAAACAATATTTTAATATTTAGAGGATTTGATTTAAATGAATGTAAAAAGGAAAACTTGCAACCAAATAATTTCATGATCCTGAAAGAACTGCTGGCAAGTCATGATGAATTAAGAAAAGCTAAGGAATCACGAGAAAAGCTTTCGGAAGATATTTTGAAATGTCATTGGAACGATGCCATAAGACAATTTAATTCAACTATAGAAGCACTTGCATATTTTGACAATATCAGACCACTACAAATTAAAAAACTGGTATTTGGACATGAAAAATTAGGTAGGAAACTAAAATTATCCGTCATATCATTTCTACAATATTTTGGAACTGGTAAAACCGTAGATTTGTTTAGAACTGTAGTCTATCGTATTAGATTTGGTTCAGATTATGTTTATATTCCATTGTACTACCTTTTTTTGAGCACTGAATTTCTAGGTGGTGGGGAACCCCCTAATATTGGTATTTACAACGAAATAAAATCTAGCCTGCGAAAATTGGATAAAGTGTCATCCGTGAAATTGTGGACAAAATCTTTCAATAAACACCTTATTATTTGGAAGTTCATGATTGGTTGATTATTTTCGCTCCGGTTTTATATTATTATGATTATGGGCATGAAAAGCATGGTCAAGATTTATCCGGATACCGTTTTGGCGTATACTTTCATAATACTCTTCATTTGATTTTCTATCGGAAATTTCTTAGATGATTCAATTGCATTTTTACTGAGTTTGGAAAGTATTTCTTTATCATTAGTTAAAGTTTCAAGTATATGATATAAACAATCGACATCTCCAGGTTGAAAGAGAAAACCATTCTGTCCATCCTTTACGAGTTCAGGTATCCCGCCAATGTTGCTTGCGATCATTGGGAGTCCTTTGCTCATAGCTTCATTTATGACCAGACCAAAAACCTCATACCATAAAGAAGGAATTAGTGCATAGGAACATTTGTTAAAAATTTCATCTAGATGCTCATCGTCTACAAATCCATGTAAGATTATCCTTTCATCATCCTTTGTCATTTGTTTTAACGTATCCAAATATGGCCCTCTTCCAACAATATGCAATTTTGCATCCTTCTCAGCTACTTTCTTGAATGCTTTTACGGCAATGTGTGGACCTTTACTTTCAATAATCTGGCCGATGAATAGAAACTCTGTTCCATGTCCTTCTTTTGGTTTGGCATTATCAAGTTTTATTCCATTTGGAATTACGTATTTGTGTGAATTTTTAAAAAAACCTAATTTTTCATGAAAATCCATTGTAAATCTTGAGGGTGATATTACTGAGTCTATATGGGAAGACATTTGACGCATATAAAATATAAAGATACGATCTAAAAAGTTAAACCTAGAAATAGATTTACCATTTCTGAACAGAACCACCCATGGTGAAATTAACTCATAGTCGTGAATACTGTGTACGTGTGCGATTCGTAAATGCTTAATGACAGAAAATAAGGAAGGTGAAAGCCCCATGATACCATTAGTGTGAATTAAATCAGGCTTTTCTATTTTCAATATTTTCTTTATTTGTAGATATGATGAAATATTCCACAAATCAAGAAAATGCCATAGCAGCTTTTTTGTTAATCCAGAAGACAAATTATCACGAGTAATATCATAAAGTGTTGATATATTCAAAGGTCTTATTTCGATTATTTTAGGGTTTGAGCCAGATTGATTTTTCTTCCTCGAGGTAGGCCCTCTACTGGTAATCACAACCACTTGATGTTTAGTAGATAGTTCATCTACTAATGTTTTTACGTATTTTTCTCTGCCTCCAACTAACCAAGGATCAAAGAGAGGAGAAATTATACAGATCTTCATAAAACGCCACCTATTTGGAATATGTTTAAGAAATTATCCAATATTTTTCATTGAAAGTGATGCCAATAATAAATCATATCTAAATTAGAAGCATTATAGACATAATGCTTGTTCTACAGAATAAGATTATGATTTCACATGTAATAATTTTCTAAACTTGGGCGTCATAAAATAATTTCTTGATGAAATAATAAATGTAATTTTATGGAAATTGATTTAGCTATTGACACCATATAACGTATCACTAGAATGACATTATGGATTATATTGAAATTGTGTGTTAATCCGTGAAATTTAGAGGTACGTTGTGTATTTTTAGTGTTTTAGGATTTATTGGAGGCTATTTTTCTGTGCTGATAATATGCTGGAGTAAATTTCCAGGATACTTTTTGTGTGTTCTTCTAATGCATATTTTTTAGATGATTCAATGGCGTTCATGCTTAGTTTATACAATGTCTCATTATCATTTATCAAATCTTCCATGATGTGATGCAAAGAATCTACATCTCCTGGTTCAAAAAGAAAACCGTTATGTCCATCAATTACGAGCTCTGGTATGTCGCCAATATTGCTTGCGATCACGGGAAATCCCTTGTTCATGAGCTCGTTTATAACCAAACCGAAGGTCTCATACCAAAGCGATGGGAATATAAGATACGAACATCTTTTGAAAATTTGTTTTAAATCTGCGTTCTGAACAAACCCATGGAAAATTATTCTTTGATCACCATCTGCAATTTGTTTTACAGACTCAAGATAAGGACCCTTTCCAACGATGTGTAACCTTACGTTTTTATTCTTTATTTTCTTGAATGCTTTTACTGCTATTTGTGGTCCCTTTTCTTTAATAATCCTACCGACAAATAGAAATTCTCCGGTAGCGTTTTGTTTTGGAATTGCGTTGCAGTCCAATGTCATCCCATGAGGTACGACAATATGTTTCGAATTTTTAAAAAAGCCTAATTTTGTATGTAAATCCATTACAAATTGTGATGGAGAAATTACTACATCTAGGTTGCCAGATATTTTTCTCATAAATCCCATGTATATTCGATCCAAAATATTAAATCGTGAAATAGGTTTTCCTCTACGAAACAGGGTAACCCAGGGCGAGATTAACTCATAGTCATGGACTGTGTGTATCTGAGGTACTTGCAATTGCTTTCCAAAAGAAAATAAAAAAGCTGAAAATCCCTTAAGGCCATTAGTATGTATGAGATCGGGTTTTTCAACATCCAATATTCTTTTTATCTGCACATAAGTTGAGATATTCCACATTGAGAGAATGAACCATAATGATTTTTTTATTGTCCAAATAAACGATCTTTTTTGTATTACAGAATATAAAGAATCTATGTTTATTGGGTTTATTTCGATAACTCTTGGATTGGTGTTAGATTTGTTCTGTTCTCTGGCTTTAGGACCTTTGGTAGTAACAACGATAACTTCATGATGTTTAGCTAGGGCCTGAGCAAGCGTGTTGACATAGTTTTCAGCTCCTCCTGCATTCCATGGATGGAAAAGAGGAGTCAATAGACAGATTTTCATTTACTACAGTAGCATCAATTACTCGGGGACAATTATCTGTATTTCCTTCTAGGTTTGTCAATGAACTTCTATATGACAAATGGATCCAAGTGTTGATTAGATATTGCAGGAAATTTTGGGACATCAAAAAATAGAAAATACGTAGGTTAAAAGAGGATAAATTTACTACACCCATACTGTTTGTAATAATATGAACGTACTTTTACTAACACAATTTTTTTCTATTACTAAGGGAGGAAGCGAGTACCTATTTAGTTTGATTGCTCAATTATTAGCAGATCAGGGGAACAACGTATGGGTCATTACCAACAGGGTAAAGGGTGAAGAATATACATCCCAGAAAAATGTTAAGATAATATTTGTTCCTCCATTACTAGAGTATAAAGGAGCTCTCCCGCCAAGCTTCAAGGACAATATAACATATAGTCTGTGTGCACTCAAAACGGCTCTTTCGCTGATTAAAAAGGAGAAAATAGATATAATTCATTCAAATAATTTTGCTGGAGCGTTAGCTGGTTCTATGATTTCGATGCTCACATCTAAGCCACACATTACCACCATCCACGATGTTTATTCATTGTACAAAGATTTCTGGAAGCAATGGGGAAGGCAGGCAAACGTCTCAAAATTGAATGTCTTACTCGCTCCTTTTTTTGAAAAAATGATTATTCGATTAAAGTGTGCGGCTATACACACAGTGAGCGAAGCAAGTAAAGACGATTTAATACAATTTGGGGCAAAAAAACCAATTTACGTAATTCATAATGCTATTGACATCCATGAAGCCCAAGAATTGAAAATGATCCCCTTTCAATTTATCCATATAGGTCGCTTAGTGTTTTACAAAAACCTTGAAGTAGTTATAAAATCAATGGAAATTTTAAAGAAATCTTATCCAAAGATAACATTGATTGTGGTTGGTGGCGGTCCATATAAAAAATTCCTAGAAAAGCTTGTTGCTGATTTAGAATTAGAGAATAACGTCAAGTTTCTGGGGAACGTATCCGACTCAGAAAAAAAACAATTGTTGTCTACATCACAAGCTTTGGTATTTCCAAGTCTTTGTGAAGGATTTGGAATCGTGATATTAGAAGCCTTTGCATGTAAAAAACCTGTATTGGTTTCTGACGTACGCCCTTTATCGGATATAGTAGATGATAAAATTACAGGACTAGTAATCTCACCTCACGACGAGATTGAATGGGCAAAGGCATTAGAGGATATAATTAAAGAACCCGAAAACGCACGTAAGATGGGATGTGCTGGAAGGGAAGTACTAGAAAAAAAGTATCGAGTTCAAATGATGCAAGACAATATTCTAAAAATGTACAATGATTTTATAAAGAATAAGATTATTCGCTAAAAAATATGCGTATATCATAATTTGTACTTTTTATCATATTAGAGATCAATCCCAGAGATTTGGAGTGTTGAAATTTTCAGTACGAAGCAAACTTAGGGCAATGTATAAGTTTTGTTTTATGGATAAAAAGACATTTGTGCCGGCACCCATTACTAATTAGCATGTTTTTACAACGACAAAAAAGAGATTGGGATGATCTAGCGGATTTAGATCCTCTTTGGGCAA
This sequence comes from Thaumarchaeota archaeon 13_1_40CM_4_38_7, assembly GCA_001917995.1. Classification (GTDB taxonomy): domain Archaea; phylum Thermoproteota; class Nitrososphaeria; order Nitrososphaerales; family Nitrosopumilaceae; genus Nitrosotalea. The sequence goes on from MNFB01000019.1 coordinate 11,662, forward strand.
TTCTTTCACATAAAGGTAAAAAATTTCGATGGGATTTGAACGAATTCTTTTCAACAGGCCAAACAGAAACTGATGGAATTATAAAAACTGCTCAAGAATTAGGTTATCCTCTAGCTTGGAATTTAGCACTTGACTTTGGTTGTGGGGTAGGGAGACTCACGAGAGCTTTAGCAAAGAATTTTCAGGAATGTTATGGGGTGGATATTTCTGAAATTATGATTACCAAAGCAAAAATATTAAATCAATTCATCTCGAATTGTAAATTCATTCTTAATACGGAAAATGATTTGAAGATATTTCAAAATAATTATTTTGATTTGATTTACACTAATTTAGTTCTTCAACACCTGCAAGATAAAAAAATGATAAAATCTTACTTGATCGAACTCATACGGACGTTAAAGAAAGAAGGACTACTAATTTTCCAATTACCTCATTATTACCCAATAATGCATAGGATGCTGATCCATCTTAGAAGATCGGCGTATATTTTTCTCGCTTCAGTTGGTTGTAACAAGAAATTTATTTTTGAGAAACTAAATTTACATCCGATGAGATTAAATTTTATTCCCGAAAAGGAAGTTGCCGAATTTTTAGAAACGCAACGCGTAAAGGTTTTAAAAATCCAAATAAATTCGCATGGTGGAATATTAAATAAAAGTAGGACTTATTTTGTGACAAAATATAATTGAAAACATATGCGATTCTCAGGCCGTGCAAAACAATCTATTAAAAATATATAATGATTTCATAAACAATAAGCCTATTCGCTGAAAAATATGCGCTTATCATAATTTTTATTTTTTATCATATCTGATATCAATCCTAAAGATATCGTTTGAACTCCTAACACTATGAGTAGTACTGACAAAATGGTTGTCGGTATCCTACCAACCGTATGTGTTTTCAAATAATCAAGTAATACTTCTATCCCAAAAAAGGCCCCAATTCCTATCATTACTAAGCCTATAGATAAGAAGAAAGAAAGTGGTCTAGTATCTCGCATAAGCCTGATTATAGTTCCCAATATTCTTCCGCCATCCTGAATAGGATTTAACTTTGTATCGCCCACACGTTTATAGTATGATGTAGGAATTTCTTTTATCCTGATATGATACATGCTTGTTGCTGTCAACATCTCTGTGGCAAAAGGCATACCTAAAGAACTGTTATAGAATATATTTGCCAAGTCGGTTCTGAAAGCACGAAGACCGCATTGTGAGTCGGATACTTTTATTTTAAGAAGTCTTCTTGCAACACTTGATAGCACTTTATTTCCAATTCTGTTTACTGTAGTCATCGCATCCTTATCCATATTTGCAAATCTGTTACCTATCACAAAATCCGCATCTCCACTTATGATTATGTCTGCCATTTTTGCAATGTCTTTTGGTTCGTAAGTTCCATCTGCATCTATCATTACTGTAACAGCGGTTTTCATTTTTGTATCAACATAGTAAAAGCCTACCTGCAAGGCATCTCCATATCCTCTGCGCCTCTGCCTAATCACTTTGGCTCCCATTGATCTTGCAATCTCTGCAGTCTTATCAGTTGAGAGACCGTCTACTACCACTATCTTATAACTAAACTTTGTTCCAATGGCTTCTTTTATTGATTGAATAGTGGGCGCTATTCCAGCCTCCTCATTTAGAGTTGGTATCACTATTGCAATGTCATAAAAATCTCTTAGTTCTTCTTCAACTACCAATAACCTTCACCAACTGTTCTTTTAGGAGCTCTTTGGATGCAAGTTGCACGGCTTCTGCACTAGACAACTTGGGTCTCCAGCCTAGTTTTTTCAACTTTGATATATCCAAATGCATCTTCTTGACATCACCTACCCATCCCCTTCCATTGTCCACCCCCCCAGTAGTCACCATATCAATGTCTCCAAGATTCATGTTCTTACATACTATTTTGGCTAATGAAATGACATCAATCTTGTCATCGTTTCCCACATTGAATATCTCCAACTGATTTTTATTTACTGTAAGACAAAAAAAGAAACATTCTATGCAGTCATTTACATGCAGATAAGATTTAGATTGTTTACCATCACCCAAAACT
>MNFB01000045.1 GCA_001917995.1 Thaumarchaeota archaeon 13_1_40CM_4_38_7
AGAATAGCACCCAAGACCGCACTCTTCACAAATGGGTTTCATGGATTCTTTTTCTGCACTTCCTATACAACAAGGCTTTTTCTCTCGTCCTAGGTGATCAACTGATATGATGGCCCATGTTGGACAATCAACTGGTGTAGTACCTTTTCCTCCCCAATTTTTCTTCATTAGTTCTAGTTGATAAGTAGGATTTATGATATAATCATCATCGTACTTTTCTTTCATTGCTATTATATCGTCAACAACTTTAGTTCTCTCAGGACCGAAAGGAAACCAGAGCGGATCATTTTTCATAAAGGGGGTATGAAATTGGAATCCAATTTTATTCGAGTAATCATACCATTCGTCAATGACATCCTTGACAGTTGTGTAGTTTAATGAGTTGATAGTCATTGTAATCCAGATATCTTTCCATGCTTTTTCCCCATTATTATTGACATAGTCGTGGATGTTACTTTTTGTTCGTTCCCACGCTCCTTTCCCGCGTATTTTGTCGTGGATTTCCTTAGTGCCATCTATTGAAATCCAATAAAAGTAAAGATTCTCGATTCTTTTTAGTGGTAACGTTCCATTTGTAACTATAGAAACTCGTTTTGGAAACTGCTTTACGAATAGTTCTATCACGTCTGGCCTAAGAGTAGGCTCTCCACCAACCAGTGTAATTATGAAAACATGGTTTTTCTTAAATTTCTCGTCTATGACTTTTTGCCACTGCTCTACTGTAAGCTCTTCGTTTTCTTTTCTGTTAAGCCACCAATAACAATGCTCACAGTGTAAATTACACACATTTATGATATCAGCCGAGCCATACAACGGACTACGCTTATTAAATAATTTGTAGCCTAGCATTTTACTAAAAAGATGAACGTAACACGGCGTTTCCTGAATTATCTGTACTAAACCTCTTCCCATTATCTCCATTATTCTATATGAGATAGGCGTGGTCCTTAAAAGATGTTTATCTGGGGATCTTTTCAAGAACAACTATGATTCATGTCCCATATCAATAGCGAAACAAGTAGGAAAATACGATCGTGATTTGAAAAGAAAAGGAGGTGGAGCTACTGGTCTCCAATTAGGAAAATGACATTTGCGGTAGTTGTTACTTCTTGATTTGATGTAAATATTGGTGTGGATTTTTCCATCATAGCTGCTCCAGCACCATAGTTTATTGGTGGAGGAGGCATATTGAATTCTGAAAGATTTACCATTTTTACACCAATTATCTTCTGGCTTAGTGGTTCTAATGCCTTTTCTGCTCGAGACTTTGCGTTGAGGACAGCTTTTCCTAGTAGATCATCTTGTAGGCTTTGCTGTTTTTCAGGAGAAAGTGAAAATGACACGTTATCTACTCGGTTTGCACCTGCTCCTACAGCAGTATCAATGATATCACCTGCCATTGATAGCTTTATGGTCTTGACATACAAGGTGTTTGATGCTCTATATCCTGTCAGAATTGACTTGTGAATTCCAGTTTTTGGATCAGGTACCGAATCGTTGTATACTGGATAGATGGAAAAACCAGCAGTGCTGATTTCATCTTTACTGATTCCAAGGTTTTGGACAGCAGAAGCCACCGCATTCATTATTTGTGAATTTGCCTTTATAGCTTCTTGTGCTGTTGGACCTTCTGTATCGACGCCAAACTGTACGGTCACAAGGTCTGGCAAAACTGATGTTGTAGCAGTTCCCGTGACAGAGATTGTTTTCTCTCTTGATGGATAGAGAACTGTTGCTTGTTGTCCATAAGCATTGTTTTGAGATGTCTGCATACTAGCAAACACTGTGGTTGAAACAATCACGATTGCAGCAAGTGTTGCCAGTATGGTTTTATTTTTGATAGTCATTAACATTCTAATATCTAGCAGTGCTTATAGGCTTTGATTAAATTTCATTTTAACTCAATTTTTTAATAAAAAATTGTAAAACTGTTTCTCATATTATGTATTTTTCATTTTTTGACATTAGGAAGAAAATTTTGTTTTAGGATTTTTGTTCCTATTTTTCCTTCTTAGACGAATTCCAAAAAAGACGGCACAGAATGCTACAGCTCCTACTAGTAATGCAAGTAAAATTATCGTCTGGTCTGTGGCAAAAATTGAAGGTTCAGGTGGAGGTGCTGCTGTTATCGATGATCCTTGCGGCGCAGCTTCCCGTAAAGATTCAGTTGCCTGGGGAAGGTTTTTTGCCGCCATTTGCGGGGCCACGGGAGACTCGCTTGGCATCTGACTTTTTTCAGCAATGTAAAACCCAGAGCCGCCAACAATAAATGCGGCAATACTCGCTAAATAAAGACGTAATCGTAATAGAACAGCCGCTTTTTTTGATTTTGAAACATTGCTTTCGATTGAATTTTCTGGTGGTATAATCACAAGTGCAGTTTTTACTGGTCCATAATATTTCATCTGTTTATTTTTTGAACTCATCCCAACTTTTTCCACCTTTATTAGACCAACACTCAAAAGTCGATTTATGTGCCAGTTGACAAGCGGAAGTGAAGTGTTCAGTGCTTTTGCAAGGTCGTTTGTGCTTGCCATCCCTTGAGAGATCTTTCCAAAAATAGCTCGTCCTGTATCGTTTGCAAGCTCTTCCCCTATAATCTTGATTCTTTCATCTTCTGTACTGATTATCTCTATGTATTCTTCTGCCTTAACTGATAGATCTGAATCCTTGTCGATATTTTCAGACATCATTATCTTATGTCAGTCTCCCTTTAAAATGTCTTAACAATATTCTTTACTAATTAATCATGCATGATTTTTATAATTGCATAATTTCGTGCTATCAATTTTCCCATTTTAAATAGCTGGAAATAATTAGTGGCGATATTTCTATTTTCAAAAAATCTAGTGTTGATTCACAAAAATACTAGTCTTACCCGTTTTTTGGACCTAACATTTCATCGCTTTTGACGTTTTGATCCCATTTCCCTCTAATTCCCTTAACAAGAATTACGACTCCGCCTCCTATTAGTCCCAGCGAGAGTGCAAGGAACATAACCTTATCCTGCTCTTTTTGATCGCACTTGACTTTGACCGCAATGCCAGAAGAGTAATCAAAGCAATCGTCAAATTGTCCAGCCTGAATCGCGTATTGCAAGTACTGCGAACCAGTAATACCTCCCACCACAAAGCCTGCAAAAATAATGGCGGAGCCAAGCATTATGAGCCTTATATCACTCACATAGATAATCTGTGATGCATAATATTTAACGTTGTGACCATTATACCTCTGATAGATGGTTTTCGGTTTTGGCAAAAAAACGACTGTAAAGAGTTCTGCTACTCATCTTGGACAGCGAAAGGAGATCCAGATAGATGAAGCATCAACCATCCTAAAAGAAATTGAATCTCCCCTAATTTCAAAAATAGTAGAAGAAGCGAAAAAAATTAAAAATGAAATTAAAATCAACCAAGAGAAGATTAAAAGTACTATTTTACAACTTGAATCAGACGATCTTAATCTTGATGACGTTGACAAGAATTTACGAACAGTAGTAAGTCGAGGAAAAGATTCGGTTGTTTCTACCATAAAAAAAGAAACTACTACCGATGTGATTGAGATAAGAAGATATGAAGATGCGGTTACCCTAAATGGCGATGTAAGCCAGATGTTAAGGAGAATGGGAGATGTCCTTGGATTAAACACACGTGTAATGCATGTATTTGCCAGAAAATATGCCGACAAGTTAAAAGATGACATTGCAAGATTAGCACAAAATAGGAACTCACTCCAGATTCTAGTAAACGATTATGAAGATTTCAAATCAAAGTCTGAGAACATTTTGAATGTAGGTATGAAGATCAAAAAACTAAAAGACGAAACAGATCAGAGAACTAAACGTCGAACCGAGGCGCTAGCTGAAATAAATGAAACGCAAAAAATCATGGAAAACCTAGAGCGTGAGATGGCTTCACTCAAGTCCAAGAATGAATACAAAGAATTTCTTGAGATAAAAAAGAAAATCGACTTACTTGAAAATGAAAAAACCGAGATTAAAAACAAGATAAATTATCAATTCTCAAAGATATCAAGGCCGCTCAGCAAGTACAGCTATGTGTCTTCTTTTGATAAACCGATGAAGAAGCTTATGGAGAAGCTTCTGCTGGAACCCTACAACGTAATTTCAATACAGAACAAGGCACCTATAACAGAAATACTCCAGGCAGTCACTAAATCAGTATTGGCAGGCAACATTTCCGTTAAAGATTCTCAAAAGGCAGTAGAACATATTGAGGAAACAATTAATCGCTTAGACGAATTTTTGGCATTAAAAGATGCCCATTCCAATAAAATAGCTAAACTGGAGCAAGAACTTGCTATTTTTGATTCTCAGTTGTTAGTGGAAAAGGAAAAAGAACTTGCAAAAGCAAGGGCAAACTTGTCAGATCTCGAATCTTCTATCAAAAAATTAGATAGGGAAATTTCTGAAAACGGTACTTTAACTGAAAAACACAAACACGAACTTGAATCTGCTCTTGGTGGCCTGCATGGTACCAAGATAGTTGTAAAATTGTAATATGGCACTATTGAAGATTAATTAGTTTCTTGTACAAAAATATCATGTGATATTTAAGAAACGAGAACGGCCGCACAGGACTATAACCATCATAGAGGAAGTTCGAGATGGAATCTTGTCATATTGTAAGATGAATCATCCAAATGAAGGGATTCTTGTTCTTCGTGGCAAGGCAAAGAAAGATCACATACTTATCGACGGCCTAGTTATTCCTCCATTTTCACATAGCGGTCCTACCTTTGCAGGGTTTCCACATTCTTTTTTGCCATTTGACCCCAGTTACGTGGGAACTGTACATTCTCATCCAAACGGAGTGGCAAAACCATCAGTTACCGATCTACACAACTTTTTTGGTTTTGTATCCATAATAGTACAATCCCCCTACGAGGATGACGACATCTTTGCTTATGATCGAGATGGAAATCTACTTGAACTAACGATAAGTCTGGATAAATCTTGACAAAAATTTATAAGGTTTTCGGTACAAACTCATGTGATGCCTGCGTTTAGTTATAAAATGTATATTGCGTTCCTATTAGGTTCATTAGCCTTCAGTTTAGGTATACAGTACCTTGCTGCTTATTTGGGGTGGCCACCGTATTCCGGGTTAGCTATTGCCTTGGCAGTTTTCATCATCTTCCCCTTAATTATAAGAAGCAGGATAAAAAGAGGCGGCGGTGGTTATGGGGATACAGGTACTGGGTTCTTCGGTCAGGGGCAGGGAATCAAATACATCTGCCTTGCATGCAACAACAGATTCAAAGGAAGCATGTGCCCTAGATGCGGCTCTAAAATGAAAAGAGCCGACTTTTAGATACAAAAGATGACTCTAGAAGAACTAAGGAATAAGGCGCTATTTCAAAATACAATAGATACTTGGATAATGCTTTGTGAGGAAAAAAACACAGACTGGTATTCTGCTGAAAAATACATGAAATTTGTTTCATACCTTTCCCAAAGCGGTTTGAAATTGCAAAAGTTTCCATTGTGTATAAAGGAATCTGGGGGCATGTACCAAAGAGGAAAAGACAAAACGCAGTTTGCAGAAATGCTTTCTCAGTCTACTGACCCTAATGCTGCAGCGTATACTCTCAGACTCAGTGACGAAACAATAAAGCTACTTCGCGAGTTCAATCCTAACGCCGTAGTTTAGGATTGACAATTGTATCCATCGCGTGTCCGATAAAGACAAAGGCAAGTCCCGTAATTGCTATCATAACACCTGGCGGGACAATCCACCACCACAGTCCACGGGTAGCTGCGCCATAAGAACTTGCATCGTGCAAAATCTGTCCCCACGTAGGAAATGTTGGATCGCCTAGTCCTAGAAAGCTCAAACCTGCTTCAGCAGTAATTGCTGCAGGAACTGATATAGCTATACTAGCAAAGGCATAGGGGAGAAGTTGTGGTAAAATATGTTTAAATACTATCTTGAAATCCTTTTGCCCCATTAATTTTGAGGCCTCAACATACTGTAATGTCTTAATTTGTAAAGCCATGCTTCTTGAGACCTTAGCTATTCCAACCCAACCAAAAATGACCAAAAATCCTACTATAAGAAATATACTATTTCCAACGGTAACAGCCAGGATAATCAGTAGCGGCAGTACAGGCATTGCCCAAATGATATCATTAAATCGCATCATTGCCTCGTCAGTTATCTTTCCCTTAAATCCGGCAAATACACCATAGACTAGTCCTAGTATGACAGAGACTATTGATACCGTTATGCCGATAAAAAGTGCCAAGGGCGTGCCCCAAAGCAGACCTACTGCCAAGTCTCGCCTTAGATCATCAGTGCCCATAAGACCATAGACCTTGCCTCCTAGGATGAACCTTGATTGGTCAAGCAAAATATTGCCACCTACGTCGTATATAGTCACCTTGAATATGTAATGGCCTTTTAGGATTCTATTTTGATCAGGTTTAGAAAACACGATATCTCCAGAGGATATGGTATCAAATGAAAATGAAAATCTATCTGAACTATTCTTAAGATTTTTTTTAATAGAATCATCAGTTGAAAATATCATACCAGTAAATTTGGATTCGGTAGTGCTTGATGGCAACGAAGTAGAGATCAATTCCAGCTCCATACCATCAGGTCTTGTCACCGAGATTGTAACCAATGGTGAACCAGTGTACTTGGCATCATATTGATAAATAAAATCACTTGGAAAGGAATCGTATTGATAGTCTACGAAAAACAGGTTTGTAAAGGCTGTAATATCACTACTCTTTTGAATCGAAGTGAATGGCAACAGTATCAGATGTTCTGGAACTTTTTGTGGAAGAAAATAGTTTGTCCATACAGGAAGAGCTGATTTTGGATATGATAGCCAGCTTGCCGGGTCATTCCATTCCCGAAAGGTCTCAACTGGAATAGTAAGAAAGGCAAGGATGGAAAGGCCAAAGAGAGCAAATATAATTCCGATACCAGCTAGGCCTATGTTGTTTCTTGAGAATTCTTTCCAGATCTCTTTTTTAGAAAAACTCATTGTCTTCTCACCCGTGGGTCAAAGTATCCATACAGAATGTCTGCCAGAAATATGCTAACAAGAAAGAATGCGGTTAGGACATAGGTTTCACCTATTATTACAGGCAGATCAAGAACCGTTATGGCCTCATAGTAGAGTCTTCCCATTCCAGGCCAGTCAAATACGGCTTCTGTTATTATCGAGCCTCCAAGTGAGCCTGAAAGGCCGAATGCAAGTACAGTTATGATTGGAGGAGCGGCGTTTTTGAGGGCGTGGCTGTACAATATTTTTCTTTTGTCAATGCCTGCAGCCCTTTTTGCCGTGATAAAATCTTCTTGCAGTATACCAATCAGAAAGTTGCGTACAATATAAGACCATGAACCAAATCCTATCAAGACAATTGTTATCAAAGGTAATGTCATGTGATACAAGAGTGAAACGAAATATCCTGGGTCTGTTACTGGTATAGTAGGAGTAGCTCTTGCTGGAAATATTGGATAAATAAATGCAAATGCAAATATCATTAAAAGTCCAACCCACCATACCGGAAAGCTACTACTAATAACAGCAAATGCTGAAGTTATCTTGTCAATTTTGGAGTTAACCTTACTTGCCGCAATGGCCCCCAAAAATATTCCAAGGATTGACACTATAACAGTCGCAGTTGTAAAAAGAAGTATGGTTCGTGGCAGTTTCTCAAGTATGATGTCTTTTACATCAGAGGAGCCAGTATCAGATGTCAAAAATTTTGCATGCCCGAAATTCAGTGTTAGGATCTTGTACATGGCAAGTCCAAGTCGTGAAGGAGTGTACCAAGGTTGATCAATCCCAAGTGATATGATTTCCTGTTTTATCTGGTTTTGAATATATTTCTCAAGTTCTTCGGGATGATTCTTAAACGATTCAACAAGTGGTTTATTATTTATTATGGCGGTGCGGACATCTATTGCTACACTTTGTTTTAGTATGGCGTCCATGTTAGCACCAACAAGTGCCACTGTGACTAGCAGAGTAGCCATTAATACCCCAAACATGGTTACTGCACGTTTTGCTAGATATTTTGCAAATCCCATTATTGTACTACCTCTCAGATACCCTTCGTCTTGTTCTTCTTAATGCAATAACTATCAAAATTACTGCAGCTCCGAGTCCAATTCCTAAAATATAGTTAGAGCTGGCCGTTGTGGTCCCAAATGCTACATCAGGGGTTTTCGCAGGTGTATAGTTCCCATTTACTGCAAGAAAGCTAGTTTTCAAGATATCAGGCTTGTAAGCCAGATCTGATACTGTAAAGATCAGGAAGTCGTTTGCCCCAGGAATAAGATTTGCCGTCTTGTCTTGCGGTATTATAATATTGGACATGCCAGTATTTGATTGAACCTTTCCTTTATCTACGACTTTTCCTTCGGAGTTTATCAAAAAGTAGTACGCCGTAGCGTTTGGTGTGATACTAAGTGGCACATCAAGTTCTTCTCCAATTGAAACGACTTTGGGAACTTTTGTACTTGCTATCTTTGGAATTTGTATCTGTTCAAAACTTTTCCAGTATCCTTTCCCAAATGGATAGGTTTGATCATCAAATGATTTTATAGTTATGGTCCTAGCTTCAGGCAAATAATTATCTACATAAAATGGACCATTACTGATTACTGCATGATTATGTTTGTTTATCCATGATATCGAAGATGAATAGCGCGAATCAAAGTAATCATTCTTTCCCCGGTCTTCAAGTGCGTTTGGTATGGAGTGATTTTTTTCAAATTCTTCTAGATTTGATTTCATGACATAGGCATCTGTGGGTACAAGTAAAGATAACCAGTCTAAGTTCTTATTTACAGCGTCTGATCTTGAGAATGCTAGTTTCCCATCTGTTACAGATTTTTCCATAGAATAGATAATCTCCCATGGCATAGAGGTCCAGACTTGAGCCGAGTCTGCAATTTCACCTTCATCAAAATGCCAAAAGTCTTGGTATACCTCGATGGTATTTGGGTCCAGTACTCTTACTCCTATCAGAGTCTTTACAGCTTGGTTTGCCTTTGGAGAAAATTCCGAGTCAAATGTCTTGCCTGCCTGGTCTTGGCCTTGGCCCCACTGGTACAAAAAATAGATCCCATAAAGAATATCATTCATGTCCATAGGTTGACCGTTATGCCAATTTCCAAACTTGAAATGAAATGTAACTTTGCTTGTTGCGTTTGTTCCAGGGCCTACCTCAATCCATTTTTGTTTAGCTGGATTCCATCTTATCGTATCAGGTGGCACAGGAAGTTTGTAAGATGGTCCTGCTGCATCGACTTGCCATGATGAACGAACTGGAATGACTAGACCAGTGTACGGATTTCTAAAGTTGCCCGAGTCAGCTACTGTACCCCAAATCTGTTGGCTATAACTATCAGCAAATCCCGCAATTGGGTTCCAAGCACCTTGATAGATCTTCTTTACCCCTATTGTCAATGTATCAGAATTGTCTCGTGCATTAATTGGAGTAAACCTACTTGTTACCCCTGCCCCAAAATCATTTATGATGCCTTGAACTTTTTTGTTTGCTACAAATTGATCTGTTCTAACTGCAAGGAAGATTCTGACAGATTCACTTACCCCTTCGTCAACTGCTTTTTTTATCAATCCAGTTCTCTCTTCAGCAGATGTGAAATTACCTACGAAGATTTTCTGAGATATGGAATCTAGAAGGTCATTTTTGTAGCTACAGTACGCTGGGTTATTGGAGCCAGGCATATTAGAAAACCAGGGGGAATACATTTGTGCTGTTATTACAGAATCATATCTTACAAAGCCACTCATTGAATAGGCTTCCGTGTAAATGTTCCATTTCATGTCACACGGATCTGAACCATAGACTACTGAATATGCTTTGGCGAGGTCACCATAATCTTTGTGTACTGCAAAGCCTTCCTTTTGTAGTTGAGAGTAAAGAACTTCCCCAATGGATTTTCTTATCTGATCATCGTTTCGAATAAAGATGGTTATCTCAATGGGTTTTGAGTCATAGTACCACTTGCCAGAAATTTTTTTGGCTCCGGCCTTTTCTAATGCTGTCGATATCATATTGTCTGCAAGGATGGGATTGTATCTGAAATCAAAAGATTGAAGCTCGTCTAAAATAAGAAGATAATCAGGGTCATAAGGTTTGTAGGCTGAAACCATTGGTAGACCATAACCTCCCAAGATCTCGTCAACAATCAAGTTTCTATCCACCATATAGTTTAATGCAAAACGAACCTCCCTTATAGAAAACGGGTTAAACTTACCAGATACAGCTGGATTTACAAGCAACGAATACGTGCTTCCAGTAGACTGGAATACGTTGAGTTCTTGCCTTGACTCAGGATCTAGTATGTTAGAGGGTATTGCAGAATAATAAATATCCAAATGACCATTTTTTACTTCTTCAATTGCAGTACTTTCATCTGAATATTGAACAAATTCAATTTTGTCAAAGTAGGTACCCTTGTTGCCAAATACTATATGCGATCCGAAAATAAAGAGTGCTAGTATGAAGACTAGCATAAGTTTCATGATTTGCTTTGCTTTGAAGTGTATTTAACCATCGCCTATCAGCTCAAAAAGCATATGAACAAAATAAAATTAATTTTTATTAAATCGCATCTATTTTGTAAGTTGGTTTATGATGCAAATAGCATTTTATAAATCCAAGAGGAATTATGCATATTGAATCTGCAAATTCTAGTCAAAGGAATTCAAGGTATCATTCCAGGTGGCATTTCAGTAAAGGATTTCTCGATGGCAACTCAAACTAGTGAGGAATTGGCCGCACAGATATTGGATAATTTTATGCAAAATGGAATTGGTACCTATGAGAATAGCCTTATCTATTTTGAGAAAAATGACAAGTTAAAAACAAGCCTTCTTGCAATTAGCTTGGGGGCTGCAATAGATGAGGTATCGCGTTTATTAGAATGGCAAGATTTTGAATCCTTAGTCGCAGAGATACTTGAAAAAAGAGATTTTGATACAACTAGAGGTTTGATTCTTACTACTCCTAGAATGCAAATAGATGTAGTTGGCATAAAATCCGAAACTGCACTACTTATTGATTGTAAGCATTGGCAGAAGATGAACCAGTCATCTCTTCAGAGTGCGGTTAAAAAACAAATTGAGCGGACAAGACAATTCCTATCAAAAGAAAAGGTCCAAGCTGCGATTCCTGCCATAGTCACACTATACGAGTACAACATAAAGTTCATCAATGGCGTTCCTATAATTCCAATTTATCAGCTAGATGCATTTTGTGATGAGTTCTATGGTAATTTAGACGAATTTTACTCTCAGAATAATGTGTAAAAGAAAAATGCTGTGGTTGCGATAAGAAAGCCTTGCGTGATCCGCATAGCTCTATCAAGAGTCTTCGAATAATCTTCAAATTGTTTGTCCCCCATGACCTTTACTTTTGTTTCCTGTTCTAATAGTTCAAAAGAGGTAGACAATAGGTTTCTCTCAGCCTCTTTAGCGACTTGTAAGAACCAAGTTGCGGCGTCGTCAGATTTTGCAAGACTACCAAACTCAAAGTATCCATGTTTGTTTCTTGCCTCTCTTGCTTTATAATGAGTGTCCGAAGTACAGATTTCAAGAAGACTGCATCCATTTTGCGAAAAATGATTAGATATGTGTTCGCGCAGACCGTTCTGCATATTGTTAGCATCTGCCCATCCTAGAAAGAATTTCTCGTCTCCTATTTTCATGCACATAACTGCTATCTTTCCAGGTCCAAGATCATCAGTGTTGATTTTTAGAAACTCTGAATTAGAGTATCCTACTTCTAGTGGCATCGTTTCTTTGGTCATGAGTGTATCCAAATTGGACTTGGCAGCTTTTAGAAGATCATCGGCATCATTTTTTTGAATTGCTTCACCCATTGCATTGTGGCTATCAACAATTAAGATCCGTTCAAATCCCCGGTTTTTTGCATATTGCTCAAGTTCTGTCTTTACATATGATGGAATGTCATCCATTCCGTGTGGAGACAGAGATAGAATTAAGACAGCCGTCTTATCAAATAGCATTCCCACCGTTCTTGCTTTATTTACTTGAACAATAGCTGGTTTTGTGCATTTAGAACCTTGTTGAATCTTCGAGCTTTTTTGCAAACTAGAAAGGTACAAATCAACCTGAGATTTTGACGGTAGGTTAAGTGAGTGATCAGAAACGCTATGCATGACCATTGCAGAAGAATTCAGATTTTTGTATATGAGATATGTGATGTTGCTACCGCCAATTGGATGAAAAGGTCCAGGATGGACATCTGGCAGAACGAGCCTGCATTCTTTTTTTTGCGTTCTAAAAACAATTTGAAATGTAGAGACTGTGAACTCTTCAGAACGTGCTTCTATGATGGTCTCCATCTGCACAGGATCATTTCTCGTAGATGCAGCTACGTATGCTTGAAGCATTTTGTGAGTGCTTGCAAGCTTACCCGTTGCTCTATCAGTAATTAGTGTCCACGCAGTACCAAGTAAGAGAAAGGTAATACCATAAGTCAAAGCCTTTGTGTCAGATAATAGTGGAATCCATTGTTGGTATGGAACAAATGCAAAGAATATTGCAAGTGGTTGTATAGCACATATCGACCAAGCCATCTTGACTTTTGTACCTATCACTGATGTGAATATACCTATCCTGAAACTTGCAAACAGAAACATGCCTTCTGTTATGTAAAGAGGCATCAATTGTGGTTTTGAAAATACATACATAGACAGCAATCCTCCTAAGACAGTAACAAGCCACAGGAGATTTCCAAATGCAGACATGTGCAAAGATTTAGAATATTCAGTCTTCAAAAGTCTCTTATCAATTAACTGCGTAACAACCAGAGCTACTACAGTTATTGGAATTGAAAACATCATTTGGTCAGGGGCCTTGAAGTAATAAATTATCGATATAGCAGCTATTGCACATGCTACTACTATAGATGTAGATAGTGACACATAATGTGATGATGGGGTAAAAGTTGTTAATGTATACCGCTTGTGTATGCGAGATACATTGTCGGAGCTTTTCGTCATGGTGCGAAGAATATTTTTAGAATCCACGAAATTGCAATAAGTGCGCTTGGAATAGCTACGACTATCTCAGGCCTTATCTTATATCCTTTAGTTTCATCTTCAAAGAATCTCAATAGACCTGCACTTGAAGCCGGGAGCGGTGCGGACTTTTTGCTACTACTCATGTATATCCTGCTTACTACAGTTTAAATAAATACTTTTGTTGTCAGAATTTCTTGAGTTTCTCTTTAACAGAGAGTATCTCGTTGATCGAACGTAAAATCTGTTGCTGTTTTTCATAATTTTTTTCACGCTGTAGCTCATCTGCAAGTTCCTTTAATTTCGCCTCGAGTTTGTCAACTGATGAATTCTCTTTTTTCTTTTCATCAGACTCTATAGATACAAGTTTTTCTTCTTTTCCCTCTCTTCCGCAGTTTACACAAAACGCATTCCCGTCTTTCATGATTCTAACACCTTTGCAATATGGACAGGAATCACTGACTAGTGTAGCACCCTTTAAAAGCATTTCAACAGCTTTTTTTGTAAGCTCCTTAGACACATGTTCACTTATTTAATCTACATAAAAAATGTAGGGTTGAACAAGGCTTAATAGTAGGAAATCGGATTTTTATTTTGAATGGCGGTAATCTGCAATACATGCGGACTTCCCAATGATTTGTGTGCTTGTGGTGAACTCGAGAAAGATCAAACTCAAATTGTTGTTAGGATAGAAGAAAGGCGTTTTAAAAAGAAGGGTACCATGATTGAAGGGATAAATCCAAAAATGAATGACCTAGGAAAAGTTGTAAGAGAACTTAAAGCAAGATATGCTTGCGGCGGGACAGTTAAGGACGGATACCTATTCCTACAAGGTGATCACAGAGATACGATAAAAGCTACGCTTGTAAAACTTGGATTTCCCGAAGCCAGCATAGAAGTTCATTGAATTCAACTTGTTAGAATTAGACAAGATAACTAGGGTCCTATCTATTCCATATTCTGGTTTCATATCAGTAATATTTGGAATAATGATTCTATCCTTCCCTATTGGATGCTATGTCATGTTTAATTCAAACATTGGAAATACGATTAACTTTCAGTATCCCCTAGACGGATTGAATTTGTTTCTTGGTGGACTTGGCTACAAGTTACCAGTTTCCTTTGAAATTGGAGATGGTTTTATCATTGCGTGGGTAATCTATGTCGTTTTATTTTCCATTTCGTTTCTAGGTCCTCAAGGCACATTCATGAAGACACTCTCACGTATCATGTCCGAAGGTTGGAAAACCTTCAATGAAAATGCACTTGTCAATATGATTAGTTGGTTTACAATTCTAATTTTATTTTCTATATTGGTTGATTTTGTTCAGCAAAGTGTTGGGGTAAAAATTGAATTGCCACAAACCCAGAATGCACTGATACGTTTCTTTCAGCTTGCAGTTGCACCTTTAACAGAAGAATCTGGATTTAGAATTTTACTCATAGGTATTCCACTTTTTATGATCTATTCGGGTGGCACGTCATGGAAGCTATTTTTCAAATCATTATGGAGACCCTCGCACTATCTTCGCATTACAAACTACAAAAAAGCAATGGTTCTGATAATAACTATTGGATTATTTTTTGGTGCGGCGCATATAATTTCTGGCACTCCATGGAGCCCAGGAAAATTCTCACAAGCAACAATTGCTGGAATTATAATAGGCTGGGTTTATATCAGATACGGACTTGCGCCGGCAATTCTAATTCACTGGGCAACAAACTATTTCATATTCTCGTACTTATTTTTCATTTCAAGCCTTAATCAAACACCTATAAGCGATCAATTTTCAAATCCTTTCTCCAACACTTTAGAAGGAATATTTGTAGTTACGGGCACGATATCATTTATAATCAAAATTCTAAGTTACATAAAATCAAAAAGAGAACCAGTACTACAACATTGATAACCGAACTTGACAGACATTTTATGATTTAAATACAGATTCCAGAGATTTTGAAACTGGCAAATCACGAGTAAGGACAAGTCTAAGATCTGCTTGATCATCTACATCCAACATAATTCTTGGGATTAATATAAGAGCTGAAGTTGCATTCTTTTTTTCTGCGGTATTTAGGTGAATTTTGTAGCTGTCTTCATCATAATGGGTCTCCATTACATCTACTGGCATTCTAAGTAATGCGTTAGTTCCATCGAACGTTCTTGAAGGAACGACTAGAACACATCGGTTTGAACCTTTCATTTCAAATAGCATTCGTATATCTTCAGGTTGAATCAGAGGTATGTCTTGAGGAAAAACTACTGTTAGATCAAAATCTTCCTTGACAAAGTACCTGTCTCCTAGCATTACGGCATTATTTACACCAAGTTCTTCTTGATCGTAGACTTGTATTGCCCCGAATTTTTTTCCCATATTAAGTGCAAATTCGTCTTTACTTACGATAACGGTCTCTTCCATTACATTTGATTGTGAAATTGCAGATAATACTGATTCTAACATTATACTGCAAATTTGTTCTGTCTTTTCTTCGGAAAGATTTAGACGCGTTTTAGCCCTAGAAAAAGTCTTTACAGGCACTATAGCACCTACTCGAAATTTAGACATGAACTTGTTTTAGAATAAATGAAGCAAGAGCTTCCTCGTCTTTTTTCTCTTTCATTCTTATTTTGGTTTCATAAACCTTCATGTCTAAGTTCTCGATTTTTCTAGTATGGATTCTGTCTGTGGTATCAATTACTATGTGTGAAGCAACCTCAGAATATATTTTAGCTAAACCATACACAGAGACATCAAGACCGGCTGCTTCCATGTATTTTCCAGCAGGCCCACTTACTGCGGCATTTCCTATCAGCGGACTTACAACAACAACTTTCTTTTTAGATTTAGATAATTCCTTTCTAATTCCTTTTATCGAAAGAATAGGCCCTATGCTGGTAAGAGGATTACCTGGTGCAATTATGACCAACTTAGAATCATGTATTGCATTTACTGCAGCTGGGTTTGCGCGTGCCTTATCTGCGCCAAGATATTTTATCCCTTCTACTTTATCTTGTCCCTTGTATTTTACCCAATATTCTTGAAGGTGCAGATCACCTTTGTTTGTTACAATCCTAGTTTCAACGCTGTTATCAGTAACAGGAATTATCTTTGTGTCAATAGCAAATTTTTGGCACATCCATTCCGTGATATCTGACAAATTTTTCCCATTCTTTAACATGTTTGTTCTCATCAAATGAATTGCTGCATCTCTGTCTCCTACTTTGAACCAAGTCTCTTCACCTAACATCTCCATTTGGCGTAAAAAGCCATAGGTATCTTTCTTTATTCCCCAACCTTTTTCAGTATCAAGTATATCAGCTAACCCGTAAAGAATTGTATCTATGTCAGGGCATATGTAAAGACCATAAAGCCAGTAATTATCACCAACGTTTGAAATAACAGAAATGGCGCGCGTCTGTGAAGCTACACCACGTACAAGTTTCACGGAACCGGTTCCACCTGCAAGAATTGTAATCATTTAATGCCCCTATGAAGTTACTAAGAATTGCCATCTACAATATTACTCTTGCCAATGAAGTTCTGAAATTGTCAGCGACAAAAATCAATGCTAAGATTTATTACTCTCAGCCAAAGAAATCTGAGCGTGACTATAAAATTTATTATCGCGCCAGTGATAATGGGTTTATTAGTTTTCGGAGCTATTTTGCCAACATGGGAAACCGTTGATCTTACCGCTTATCTTCCTATTGAAGGCATTCCAATTACACCAACCTTCAAGTTTTCAAAGACTGTATCCTTTGATTATTCAAATGGTGGCAAACTAAAGGATGCCCTAAACGGTAAATCACTTACTGTTGCATTTACTGACGATTCAGATAACAACCAAAGCATCAAGTCATTTATGGAACAGATGAACACACAACTTGCAAATCACAAAAGTCTTGCGACAATTACCAAGTTGGTGGTAGACTACAAGACTGTGATAAATGGCGATGATAAAGGAGTATCCATTGATTATTTAATAACACTGACTCCTACCATGACAGGATATATCTTAACCAAGGGCAGCGGTACTGAAAATACTATTTTTGATGCAGCCTGGGTTGGATTTAGTATAGAAAACCCAATTACTATTACAACCAAGCAGTATGGAGACTTGGAGATTAACTTCCCGCTTGGCGTCATACAGAACCAGATTCCAGACGCATATAATGTGTTGAAGGGAACCAAAGCAGAGACTGATCTTAACCAGCCTTTGATCGATGCAAGTACTCTATTTAATCAGCCAATTGATAAATGGGACACTCTTTTTGATCCATCATATGTGGTTAAGGATTCAGACGCTTTAGGTTTTAGTGGCAAGAAGGTAGCTGTCACGACATTGGCTTCAGGACAAAGTGGAATTCAAGTAGGATCATTGAAAGTAAAAAATATAGACGAGGATTTCACAGCAGATGCCAAGTATCATCTCACTACAGTTGAGAGAGCAAGTTCAGGCACCATAAACGTAGATGGTCATGCACTTGGATACATGGTCCAAGACGAACCCGCTATTTCTACAACAGCTCAAGCATCAACAACTACTGGCACAGCTACTGCTGGTGGCCTATCAACAATGACAATTTATGGAATGGCTGGTCTTGCAGCTGCAATTGCTGGAGGAATATTCATATGGAGTAATAAAAAAATGAAAGATTCGTTAAAGAGAGTTCAGGACACTGGCCCAAGCAAACCAATTGAATATGAAGAAAGAAAGCATTGGGCAGACAGATTCGACGAGGACAAGAAAAAATCTGTTTAGGACAAGTTTCGTTTCTAAATTTTAATAATAAAAAAATAAGTGCGTGCCAGCCGTAACCCTCCTTCTGTTTTTACGAAATTTCGCTATGCGGCCTACCTAAACAAAGTGCAGCGCTTATTGTTTGATTTGGCCTTGCTCCAGGCGGGACAGACTTTTCATTCCTTGCTGGAAACCTCAGGTTTTGCCATCATAGTACTCCAGGTCGGATAATTTTCTGTGCTGTTGCCAGTCATCTCTGACTATTCGTCGCCGAATCACACTTGCTGCATGGAGGGAGGAGTTTCCTCTGCCGTAGCAGTACTTCGCTCACCAGCTCGCACTTGAAGAAGATTGCAGAGACATTCTATTTTAGTATTGGCAATGTCTCATAGCTTTGGAGCAAAATAATCCTCGTCAGAATGATGTGATCTTTTAGATTTTAGCAAGTTCGAAAAGGCACTGTATACTTTGTAAATTACCCTATTTTCCATTAGTCGTGGGGCAACCATATGCCAGAAATATCTAGCTTTGATATTGGATAACCTGGAATTACGAATTACGAAAACACTATACAAAGACTTTTCTACAATCTCAATTGTCTTAGGACTAAATGCTTGCTCTGCTTGGTTGCCAGCACCCACTATGACGATTTCGGGTTTCTGATTTAGATTTTGGAGCAAATCTTTTGTTATATCAGGACTTGTTGGATAAACGCGTTCAACGGGGACTTTTTTCAGATCAAGATCAAACATCTTTTCATTAATTCTACTTAGAATATCACGTTCTTCTTCTGGTGATTCTACAACTCCCCTAATGATTCGTATCTTACTTCCCAAGGTATTAGAAAAAGCATGTGCTAGTTCGAGTCCTAAATCTGAGTGTCTCCCCTTGTCGTATGATACCACTACATGTGAAAGTTCATTTTCAAATTCTTTTTTGATGTGCACACCTAATATATCACAGGTAGTAAGTGACAATAATTTTCTGTTGTTGCGAAGATCATAGAAATCCATCACAAGCAAGTTAACCCCCTGTTCTTCAACGGTTGCAAGTATGGCTTCTGTCGTATCATGGGTTAATCTTATTAGATATCTGTAATCTGAGGATTCAGCCAAGGAGTGTTTTATTTCGCTAACAGATCTCACAGTAGTTTCGGCGAATCCCTGTCCCATTGAAAGCGGGATCTGAATAGGAATTGTCACTATACTTAGAAGAGAGATCTCCCCATCTTTGTCTTTAGCAATTGCGGATGCAATCTTTACCAACTTTTCAACAGTTTTTTTGTTAAAAACAACCATTATACGATAATCTTTGCGTTGAGAGGGACCTTCATTTGCTACTAACGGAGCATAATGCTCAATTTCCTTTTTAGCAATATACAATTTGTAAATTGAGAATCCGATCAATATCCAGACAATGGCAATTGCCCAGCTCAGTGGATTGTAAATTAAGAGAAAAATAGCAAGGCCGGCTTTAGCACACATTCCAATAACTGGCATTATAGGAAAAAGTGGAATTTTAAAGCCATAATCTAATTTGTGGCCATAAAGCCTCCTGATTTGGATTCCTGCCCAATTTACCTGCGTAAACAGAAATAAGAACATCACACCAGCTGCAATTGCAAGTTGCTCGATTGGCAACCAAACCGCCATAACCAACATGATGAATCCTGAGGCAATTATTGCAAAATGCGGTGTGTGATATTTGGCATGCACCGAGCTGAAAATGTATGGAAGGTTATACTGTCTGCCCATTGCAAATGAAACCCTACTTGAGGAAAAGGTGGTAGCACTCAGGCCAGCTACTGTTGATACCATGCCACCCGCTAGAGCTAGTATAGTTCCAAATGGCAGAAGAAACTCCGCTGCCTGTGGAATCCCAAGTTCCTGATGATCTCCTATGAATTTCCACGCCTCGCTGCCTATTTTTGATGGGTCCAGTCCAACTAGAAATGAAAAAGTAAAAACTATGTAAATAGTTGTAACAATGCCAAGTGTTATGAAAATTGCTCTTGGAATGTTTTTCTTCGGGTTTTTTACTTCTTCTCCTGTCTGTACAATTATTTCGTATCCTTCAAACGCAATGAAGGTGATTCCCAGTCCCAGCATCATCCCTACAAAGCCTTTTGGAATGAAATTCTGAAAGTTTGCTGTCCAGTTGTGATTTACAAAGCTCCATGCTAAAAGACCTGCTACAATAAAAGAAAATATAATAGCAAGTTGAGTTAGCGTGAGCACATTTCCAACCTTTCCAGTAAGTGAAGCGCCTCTGTAATTTACATATGTGAAAATTATTACCACAATACCGCCGATAATAGTCTGAAGCGGAATACCTCCATAGTTGGATGAAAAACCAACGCTTGTAAGCAAGCTTCCAAAAAATGAACCAAAAGAAACCGCATATAGACTTCCTGCAATCATGTGAGCAAACCACGCTATCCATCCGCTGATAAACGCATTTGGCCTTGGCAATCCCTCTTTTACCCATCTGTATCCACCGCCTGCCTCTGGAAAGGCGGATCCGAGCTCAGCATAAGTTAATGCGGTAAAGAAGCTAATTATTCCACTAAATGCAAACGCTATGAGCAGTGAAGGTCCGGCTTCATGCATAGCAGGGCCAATTAGATTAAAGATAGAGCCTGCTATCATTGCTGCAATTCCAACCATAGTAATATCTAGGAGCGAAAGACTGCGAATTAGTCCGGCTGGTTGTTCTGTAGTCATGTAAACCTACCCGTGAGGAAAGAATAGTCGAATAAATCTCTACCCGTGGGTTTTATTCATTATGAATAGATTACGCGCATTATAGAAACGCGTATTAACTACGTCTTTTGCCTCAAATTCCTTTTAACTAAAAATAGTTGGCCAGCGCGAGCGATCATGGTCTGTATAGTTCACGCTGGCCTCCTTACCATGCGTAGGATTCAACACCCATATGCACATACGGATATTATGAACATGAGTAAGAAACTAAAAGCTACATAACGAAAGGCTGCCACTTTTAGTAGAATCCAAGATGAGCTATGCAGCCAAGCCATATTCTCTTGAAATTTCATTCATTTGATCATCTGTCTCAGCGTTGGAATATTCTCTTAAGAGGTCCTGGTTAAGCTCAAAAAATGTGTGACCCCATTTGAACTTGTTTAGTATTGAATCTGCAAGATCTTTGAAATTCATAATATAAAGTGCCCCTGCAATTGCCTCAGCAGTGGTAAGTTTAGCAATTTTAGAATAATTTACTGGATTACCAGCCAAGAGTGGCGGTTTTTTTTCGAAATGTTTTCTGAGCGAATTCCCATGAACAGTCAATTGCTGTAATGGAATCGATGTATTGCCGATCTATTCTTAGAACAATTTTTTCAGCAAAAGGATCTAGAATCATGGTTCTATCTGAGGCCTTCCTAACTTGTTTGGCGATTCCAAATTTCACTAGTTTGGCAGCTGTACATTTACTTGGATCATCTTGATTAAGCATAAAGACTTGAACTTTCATTCTATCTTTCTAATTCAATCAAGAATAAATTGCTTAAGATTGAACACGTGCTATTTTAATAGATTAAATGTTATTGTGAGACGTAGCTCACTTGATAATAGAACCTTGTAGTTTGACCCTTTTTCATTATCTCAACGTCCCATTGTCCATCTGAAATCACACCATTTGCATTTATTGGTATAATACTGAACTGTTCTAGTCGTACTCCCGTACCTGAATATCCTATGAAAAAGTCTTGATTTCCTACTTTTATTATCTGGTATAAGACATTACCTCGTATTGTGGATTGGGTAACCTTGCAGTTAGAATCTTGTCCTATTATACAGGTACCATCATACAAACTCACCTTAATGTTTACATTGTTTTCGTCTCCCGGGTTTACCCTAAGCAGTCCATCAAGTTCTCTTGGATAGTATGTTTTGTTTGCAACTGATTTTTCACCAAGTGGTATAGGAATTAAAGCACTTGATATCCTACTTGCCTTTTCTACCAACATTGACAAACCAGTACTTTTCTGAGTTGGCCCTATGGTAGATGGAAGAATCGTTAACTGTTGAGGATTTTGAGTCTCATTTGTAGGGCTCACTTGAGTTTCGTTTCCTTGTGTAGCATTCTGAGATGGTAGTTGGTTAACAACCTCAAAGAAAGCATTGTACACTCCAAACGGAACCTGGGCAACTACTGTATAGTTCCCAATGGATGCAGTAGTTGGAATTGTATAATCATAGCTAAATGATCCTAACTGGTCAAAGGGTCTTGTAACGTGCGATAGTGAATTACCTTTCTTTGACATAGCTTGTCCTTCGCTAATAATAACATCATTTGCTTGTCCTATTGTAATGTCTACGGTATCTATCGATATTATGTAGCTTGTTCTTCCAGTTATTAGAACAGTCTGGCCAGGTAGATACTTGTCGTGATCTGTTGTCATGAAAACTTGAAGCTTTCCTGAACTGGTTGTAAACGGATCTGTTACTTTGAAATCGGTCTTGGCATTTGCTGTAAGATACTGTGAATATACCTTGTAAGTTCCGGTTTTCCACATACCTGGTCGTAATAGAACAGAAATATGGAATTGGCCACCTGCGTCAACGCTTGCATCTGTCCTATATGATTGCTGACCTTTGTCAGAGTAGATCATAATTTGTACCATGGTATTTGCGTACTTTGCCGCCGCGTTTATTTGTGGTATGACTTGACCAGAAATTTTGACTACATCTGTACTTACATATTCTGTTTTGTCTGCCTCTATAGCCATAGGAGATATCTCAGTGGATTGCTGTGGATTCTGAGAAACCTGGAAAAATAGCTCAGTCTTTGCGTATGCGGAGCTTATCAGTATTCGATATATACCATAGAGATTTGCCGAGGTATTTACTGTAACAACAGATTTTCTATCAGTACCAATTATTGAAGAATAGCCAGTTGTAGCAGTACTTGGAATATCCCAACTCCAAGAAAATAATCCGTTGTTTATCTGCAGAGGGGTGCTAATTACACCGCCGTCAGGCTTTGTGAGCGTCAGTGTGAATGATGAAGTCCCAGTAAGGCTTGAAAGTTTTCCGTTAAGTTTTACGGTCTCTCCTACCCCATACACCTTCTTGTCAGTGCTTGCAACTATTGGTTCCTGAAAGCTCGTGTCAAGTGGATCATAAACACTAAATGATGTTTTTGCAATTAAATTACCATAAAATCCAGTGAGGACATAATCACCTTGATGAAATACGTTCCTTGGTATAGTTTGTTTTATTTGGAAATTGCCGTTTTTATCTGGATATGCAGAAAATGTCAGAGGGGCTGCCTGTACTCCCTCCCCTGCTCCGGATAAGTTAGGTCCCACATTTGAAGCCGAGATTATAGCAGAACCATTAGAACTTGCCACAAGAATTTTTACGCTTACACCTGTAATGACTGGAGTGGTTATAGACTGGGCCACTTTACCAGAGATTAACATTGAATCACCGACGTTATATGAAGAATTATCTGTGGTTATGCTAAGCGGAGAAGAAGGAGCAGCCTGGTAAGTGTCTGGATTTTCTACTACTACGAAATCTGTTTCGGTTGTTGCATATGGAACAGATACGATAGCACGGTAAGTTCCAAGCCTATCAGGTTTTCCTGGGATCGTATACTGATAACTAAACGTGCTGTCTCCTGCCACATTTACTAGTGTTTTAATATCTAGAGTTTGGGCCACTACACCTGCGTAATATGCTTGAACTATTTCCAAATTGACTGATGCAACCCAAGCTTTGTTAGTTCTACCAGTAATTGTAACAGTATCACCAAGTGTGTATACTTGTTTATCAGTAGACAATGATATTGCACTATTTTGTATTACTTCTGGCACAAGCACAAATGAAGTACTAGCAGTTGCGCCACCGTAAGTTGCAATTATGGTGTAGACACCATAAATAGGATTAACATTATTAATCATTATTCCTGAGGTACTCAGATGTTGTTGGTAGGGATTAAACGAAGTAAATCTTCCTTGAGAGTCAGGAAATATGGTTCCTTGAGAGACCAAGCTTTTCTTAGGGTCGTAGAGTTTGTAGGTCACTGCTTTGAGTGGAATTATTTGTGAAACGTTTCCCTGAAGTGTTATGGGTTGCGAGATTGTATAAGTTGGC
>MNFB01000032.1 GCA_001917995.1 Thaumarchaeota archaeon 13_1_40CM_4_38_7
GTGGTTGTATTTGCTGTGGTTCGCTCACCAAGAAAAATATTGTTACGGCAATAATTGTAACTGCTACACCAATAGTAGCACTGATAATTTTTTTGTTCAATTGTGATTCTACAAAGGGTCTCTAGTTAAAAGCTTTAAAGCTCTGTTGCAATGAAGTGATACCGGTAACTTTTATTAAGAAATGATCTTTACATAATTAATAACGTAGTTAGACGGGGGGTTTTGAAGATTTTCCTCTGCCCGGGGCAGAGTACTGATTGCCCCCCGCCCTTATCCTATATAATGGATAAGTGAAAGGTGAATTATTTGTCAGCGATTGTTTTTATCCAGATGTACAGCCACTGTATCCACATTCGATGCATACACTGCAACCTTCTGCAAAAACCAAGTTGTTCTTGCATGTTGGACACAGTCTCTCTTCTAGCTGTTCTGGGGTGAGTATTGATTGTGCAGCTACTGCAGTCTCTGGAATCTTTATCTGAAGTGCACGTTCTATCTGGGATTTTAGATATGCGTTTGTAATATTTTTTGAGATATGATCTGTAACATAGACACTTGGTATAACCTGAAATATCTTCTGTAAATTATTTCCAGTCATGTGTAACACTTGCTCATGTCTTGAACCATCTCTGAATACAGTAATTCCTTTCAAACCAAACTCATGTGCTAAAAGATACGCTGCCTTTACGTCATCGGAAGAGACATCATTTGGCATATTGATTGTCTTTGCAATAGCATTACCAATCCATCGTTGCCAGACTCCTTGGGCCATCAAGTGATCAGCCCAGTGAATGTCCATTGCGGTGACAAATATTTTTTGCATCCATTCAGGAATTTCCGGTATTCCCTTTACGGAACCATAGTTATTTGCAATCTTTTCTAGGATCTGATCATTATATAGGCCGTGTTCCTTTAGGATGGCTTCGAATATTTTGTTCGTATAGAAGAATCTGCCTACTGTGACTCGTTTTTCAAAGACTAGAGCAAACATTGGCTCCATTCCGTTTGAACAGTCAGCTATCATAGATAATGTTCCTGTAGGAGCAACGGTGGTTGTCAGGACATTTCTGATACCATGCTTTTGGATCTTGGCAATCAAAGCATCCCAATCATAGGTACGAGTGTTTGGTTTTTCATAATACCCAGCTACAGGAATCTTGCCTTCTGGATATTCTGTCTTTGAGCATAGTGGGAATGATCCACGTGTCTTTGCAAGTGCGATGCTTTCTTCTGTGGAATAATAAGTTAGTGCCTCTGCTAGTTTCTCTTGGAATTCGAATCCTTCTTGTGAATTGTATGGTATTCTTAATTTGAACAAGAGATCAGCAACCCCCATTACTCCAAGTCCTATTCTTCGTGAATCTTTGGATGCTTGATCTATTTCTGGAATTGGATAGTTGTTGACATCTATTATATTATCAAGGAATCTTGTTGTTTTTCTAATTGTTTCCTCATATCTCTGCCAGTCAAATTCGTATTGTCCATCAGCTTTTCTTTTTACAAAGTTTGCAAGATTGATTGAACCAAGATTACATGACTCGTATGGATACAAGCTTTGTTCCCCACATGGATTTGTAGCACGTAATGGTGCACCGCGAGCTTTTGCAAATACATTATATTTGTTAATTAGATCAAAGAAGATCAGTCCAGGTTCTGCACTCTTCCATGCCGAAAGTGCAATCAAGTCAATCAAGTGATGGGCGTTTACTTCTCTGACAGGAGATCTGTCGCCCGGACTTTGAAGAACATACTTTCCATCACTTGAATTAACAAGTGCTTCCCAAAAGTCCTCCCATACCCCAACGCTTACGTTAAAGTTCTCGAGGACTCCTGGTTTTGTCTTTGCCGTGATGAATTTTTCAATATCTGGGTGCCATGCTTCAATAATACCCATGTTTGCACCTCGTCGTTTGCCACCTTGTTTGACTACCTCCGTGACCGTGTTGATGATGTTCATGAAGGAGACTGGACCTGATGCTACTCCAGAGGTGGAAGCCACCATGTCACCTTCAGGTCTCAAATCAGAGTAGTTGATGCCTACTCCACCTCCTGATTTAAATATTAAAGCTGCATCAGATGACGATTTCATTATTTTTTCCATGTCATCAGGCATTGCAAGTACAAAGCAGGCAGAGAGCTGCCCAAGTCTTGCTCCTGCATTCATCATAGTAGGCGAGTTTGGCAAAAAGTCTTGAGATACCATTAGATCACAGTATTCTTTGATCCTCTCAGAATGTTGTTCAAACTTGTTTGCGGCCAGCATTGTTAGGAATTCCTTGATACTGACTTTCATTTGGCCGCGCTTTGCCAGATCTATGTAGTGGTGTATCATAGATCTAAAGTGATATTTGTTAAGGTAGTATTTTCCTATCTTGAATTTGTAGTTAAAGTCATCCAGTTTGTCTAGATATCGTGCAGCTTCTTCGCTATTTTGAGTATATCCCCCTTCAACTTGGAAGATGGTTGGATCCTTTAAGACGTCTGCAATTCCAACCAGAACCGCGACTCTCTCAAACATTTCACCTGGTTTCTCTATTATCTGACCTTTGTTATTTCTAAGTAGATATCGAGAGGCTAGAACTCTCAGACAATTAAGATCAAATCTTTTTGCTACGCTATCAAGTGTGTTTGATTCAAGGACCTTCATTTTTTCATCCCGGAGTCTTCTTCGTTCGTGTCTGTAGAGTATGTATGCTTTGGCGATCTCGCTTAATCCCTCCTCAATTAAGGTAGATTCTACCACATCTTGGACATCTTCTACGCTTGGTGTCTCTGATACAGAATAACCATGAGTTACAAGTTTCTCCATAACACGATTTGCAAGTTTATCAGCCAAACCATGGTCTGGTCTATTACAAGCTATTAGTGCTTTATAAATCGCGTTTGAAATTTTATCTTTTTGGAAATCTGATACCCTACCATCGCGTTTCTTAACTTGAATGATCGAATTTTCTATTTGTGAAAAGTCTGTCAATTAACTCCCCTCATGAGTATCAAATGAGAGTTAAATAAACACTGCGGCGAAAATTTTTTTTCTAAAGCTGAGCTTTGGATCAATTTTGTTGACACCGTTATGATTTTCATAGTATTAGATCATCGTATACTAAAATAAATGTTAAAGAAAATTCCTGTGTAAAATTTTCTCTTTCCTATGGTGAATCTTATGCCAGTATGTACGGTGATTTACAGACTGGGCATTTTTCTGCTATCTTTTCCTCTTTTAGTCCACAGTTACTGCATATAGGGACTTTTCTGATTGGTCTAAAGGAGCCTAATAGATCACTTGCCTTTTCTATTGCCTTCTTGATTCCAGAAGAATCCATGCTATCGGGGATCCTTAATTGAACCAATAGCCCGCCATTGAGCACCTTGGAAATCTGATTGGATTCTATGATCTTTTCGTTCTTAGGAGTCATTCCATCTAATTCTGAAGCATCAAAAATAACTCCCTCTGAATATGACTCACTTTCTAGGTGCTGATGAATGGACATTTTACCATACTTTTCACTATCCAAAGTAGAGAAGCGTGCAGCGGCGTCACTTTCGGTTATAGATATAGTTACACTGTCTCCCATTTCTTTGCCTTTCTTGGCAGCTACCTCCATAGCTGTAGTTATGACTTTGGTCAATATTTCCTGTCCGGCCTTATTGTTTTCATATCCTAAGATACCATAAACTGCCTCCTTTAGTCCTATCAAATTAACCACAAGCGTAACTGAGCCTTTCTGCATATATTGTGTATTATTTGCAAGAATTGGATTAAGACCGCGACGTGTAAGATCAGATATCTCTTTTTTTCTAAGTGACATGGCTGCAAGAGCAGGTTTCATCAATAATGCAAGTCTTGCTCTAAAGTAAGTTTCGTCTTTATTAGATTCAAAGGCAAGTCTTGGCATATTTATCGACAGAGATTGTAAGTTAATTGAAGTTGCACCAACATTCTTGGCGTCTCCCTTAGCAAAGCCCTTGTTTGATGCTAGTCCTTTGGAGAACATTACACGTCCTCCCAGTGCAATGATATCAGCTAAAATATCGGAGAACTCGCCTAATTTTCCTTTTTCATAGTCTATAATCAACCCTATTGATGGAACTGGAGTTGACTTGACATATTTCTTGTACGCTGAAAGAACTGCTTCCACTATCTTTGGTTCGCTTGTAATAGGAATTCGGAAAGAGGCAAGTGTGCCATTCTTACCAAACCTTGGTGCTGTAGATATCTTTGCAAAGCAATTTGCAATTTTTTCTTCAACATTTGATAGATTCTTCAAATATTTTTGTAAAACAGTGACTAAGCCATCCATTATTACTTCTTGTGATGCTTCTTTGACAAGTAAAGATGTCAGTAATGAAAGTGAGGTTACAAATTCGTCTAATGAGGCTGGAGAAGTTGTTCTTGTAACACCTAGGAACTTTCCTCTTAAGTCTATCCCGTCTTCCACAAGCTCCTTAATATTCACAAATATGGTGTCTGGAAGTAGCGACCAAAGCCCAGCGTTTGTGATATGTATATCCCCTGATAAGTGTGAATCAGCTACATCCTTAGGTAGGGTATTTAAAACGAGATATTCGCCGAATACAGATTTGCCTGTCTTAAATAGCAGCCCTTCTACGCCATTATGGATACCATCGACGTTTGTGAGCATTTCATGAATATCGTATCCAGGAAGGCCGAATCTTGCTAGTTTATGCCTATAATCCTCATGGCCTTGTTCTAGAAGGACTGAATTTACCATCTCACGTATGAGCGACGAAGTAAGGTATGATGTCTGGAACTTGTATATGCGATTCTCAACTTCTTCTGTTATCTTTTGAGCAAGTTCTAGAGGGAGACTACCTTCACGAACAAGCGACTGAATGATCTTATGTGAATTGAATTCCTCTATTGATTCATGAGATGTTCGTACATACATCTTACCACTTTCAATTATAGAACGCTCTTCAATCTGTCTTGCAAGGCTTAGAACCAGCTTTCCTAGATTCGTAATTGTATATCGTCTTTCAGACTTGTTTAATGCTACAAGAGATTGCCTTAGTAATTTTCTTAGGTGATAAGCAAACTTTCCACTCTCTTTCTTTGATTTGAATCCAGCAAGTGACTTTAATTCTGAATAAGTAAGAGGACCTTTAGAATTTAAAATGCGCAAGATATCAATTCTATTAGGACTTGCCATTACAGAAAAGATCATCCTTACACGTTTGGATGCAGACTGTAAAATTCCTCCTCGCTTCTGTTCACTAAAGTCTTCACTCAGTTCCATAGGCATGTCTAGATAGTATCGGTAAATAAGATTTATGACGAAATTGATCGATAAATGGCGTTTTAGATCAATTTTTCTGTACGTCGACCGTAAATTCTGAGGAGGATAGAGTTTGACCACAGGATGGACATTTATTGTTATATGGTCTCATTACGTCCTTTACTGATTTGAGCATTCGCATGTTGACAATTTTAGATCCGCATTTACCACATATGACATCTACAGACATTACAAGAATTGTCATTTTAACTCTATAAAAGAAATCTTTTGATTTTTTTTAATCAGTTTAATAAATTTGGTTTACAGTTTTTCTATTATTATACCACGTTCGTCATATCCTGTTATTTTTGCTTTTGTCCCAAGTGGGAGATCCGCAGGAGATTTAATACCACCCATAAAACCAGAGATGCGCAAGTTAGCATTATCTAATTTCATCACTACCCAGGCATATGGAACATATTTTTCATAGCCCTCAGGAGGTACTGTTATAATTGTGTACGTCACAACAGCACCTTTGCCCTCAATTATAGCGTTCTCAAATGCCTTATTTCCACAATTTTGGCAGAAATATGTTGTTACTAGATGAAGATGACCACATTTTGAGCATTTTCTGGCTAGAACCTTTCCTAGCTTGGCATTATTGATGAATTCGTCCTTGGCTAACAATTTATACACTTGTGAATATGTGGACGGCGCAGCTTGCACCAGTTGCGCCAAAATTATGTGTTAAACCAATTTTAGCATCTTTGACTGTTCTTTCTGCCGCCTTTCCCGTTAATTGATCAAAGACCTCCACTATCTGCCCTATTCCTGTAGCTCCTATTGGATGACCCTTTGATTTTAGACCGCCTGATGGGTTTATTGGAATGTCTCCATTGAGTCTTGTTCTTCCCTGTCGTACTGCCTCCACGGCTCTTCCTTTTTCGAAAAATCCCAAGTCCTCAATGTCAACTAGTTCTGCAATTGTAAAGCAATCATGGACTTCGGCAAAATCAATATCTTTGGGAGTGATTCCTGCCATCTTGTATGCAGCTTGCGCTGCAATTTTTGTACTTGGTATAGTTGTTATACGTTCTCTTCCTTGCAAGGCTGCGGGGGAACCACCCCTTCCAGATCCAATAACTTCAATGTAATTTTTCGAATGATCTTTTGCAAATTTTTCATTGCATATGATCACAGCACTTGCTCCATCTGAAAATGGACAACAGTCATACAATTTTAGTGGGCTAGCAACAACTGGTGATTGTAGTACATCATCTACAGTAATTTTTTTTCTAAGATGAGCTTTTGGATTGAGAAGACCGTTATCATGATTTTTCACTGCAACCAGTGCAAGATCTTCTTCACTAGCTTTGAATTCTGCAAGATAAGCTCTTGCCATTGATGCAAACAATCCTGGAAATGATGCACCAGCTCCTCCCTCATAGAAGAAATCAGAGCAATATGAAAAGTAAGTAGTTGTCCATTCAGTTCCGGTGTGAGTCACTTTTTCAACTCCAGTAGCTAGAACTGCGTCATAAAATCCTGCTGCTACATTTGCATATGCTTCCCTAAATGAAACTGAACCACTACCACATGCAGATTCGATTGAAAGTGATGGAGCTTCTGGAATTCCGAGATTGCTCATTATAAGAGGACCTAAATGAACTTGTTTGTCTGCTATACCAAAAACGTTAGAAATGTATCCTGCTCCAATCTCTTTTGGTTCTATTCCAGCACTCTCTATAGCGTCAACAGATGCTTGTAGTGCGATATCAGTAATGCTATCTTCTAATTTGCCATATTTTGTGCTGCCAGCACCAATTACGCAAACTTTTTCCACAAATCTCGCTGACTAGATTCCATATAAAAATTCTTCATTACCATTCTTTAATCTGATAGTTATCATGACATTAATGACAGACCATATTACTCAGCTAAACACGTACAAAGAACAAGTGGATTTGAGAAATTCTGTCAAGATAACAAAGGGAAAAGTGACAAAAATGAAAACTGAACTACGGCAATACTATGACAGAAATGGCTATCTTTCTTGGTCAGAAAGAAAGAGAAAGTACGTAATCCTTGGGACAAACTCTCCAGGCAATGGTCTAGTAGAATGCCCTCAATGCCATATTGGAAAACTTATAGTTGTTAGATCTAGGCAGACAAAAAAGAGATTCATCGGATGCTCAAACTATTATAATGGTTGCAGAGCGTCATCTCCATTAATACAAAAGGGAATGGTTTATGCAACAAAAATTGCTTGTACGGCTTGTTCATGGCCTGTAATTTTATTTAGGTATTCAAGAAAACAGAAGTGGACAAGACGATGTTCCAACATAAAATGTACAAGTAGAGTTTCTAAATCTTAAGATTGGCGTAGATATCAATACGTCTGTTTTGTAGTAATGGCAGTCTTTTTCTTACTTGTTGTACTTGATTCAATGAGATATCAACAGTTCTTATTCCTTCTTTTTTTTTCATGTCTAAAAGAATTTTTCCAAATGGATCTACAACCAAACTTCTGCCACAGTAAATGTTACCTACCTGATCTGGTGCAATCACATAACAACCATTCTCAATTGCTCTTGTTTTGTTAATAGTTAACCAATGTTCTTCTTTCATCACACCTTTTACCCATGCAGATGGAACTACCAAAATTTCAGAACCAGATGATGCCAAAACACGTGCCATCTCAGGGAATCTCAAGTCATAACATATCATCAAACCCAGTTTTCCTATACTAGTTCGAACGGGTTTGGCAATTGAAGAACCCGGATAAAGTTTCCTTGATTCTTTGAGGCCAAGTGCATCATAGAGATGAATCTTTCTGTATTTCGAAATTATTTTGCCATTTTTATTTATCAGAAAAGATGTGTCATACACTCGATTAGGTTTCGGACTCTTTTCATATAATGTTCCAACAACTTGTATCGAATTTTCTTTTGCAGTTTTTGCTATTGATGATACAAATTCTCCTGTTATCTTCTCTGCTATGTTTGCAAGCTCTGCTGCTGACTGGGATGATGGAGTATAACACATCATAAATTCTGGAAACGCACACAAGGCCGCACCTCGACTTGTAGCTTGTGATATGAATCTGAGAATTTTCTTCAAATTTTTTTCCTTGTCAACATCAGCTTTCATTTGCACAACTGCAACTTTTGTCACAGATTTCGTAAATTACTATAAAATAAAAATGTGTTTAAAGAGGATTTCCTGCCATGTACCAGTTTTCTTTTGGGTTTTCGTCAAAAACAACAATCACATGATTTTCTTTTGTTTTGAGAATTTCTACCGCAGATTTTGTTATTGCTTTTGCAAACTCCTCTTTTTGTTTCTCTGTTCTGCCAGGATACATTGAAATTGTTATCAGTGGCATGCATCTTCGTAAATCAATTGGAATTTATTCTTTAGTACATGTTAGAATCATTCTTGAGTTTGTGATCTTAATTTATCTACGTGTATCCTTTCCAACCGTACCTTGTACCATAAGCAAATTCTGAGCCGTGCGTCTTTTTGTAAATGAATCCTGATAAAAGACCAATAAGGAATCCCCCAATATGAGCAAAGAATGCAACACCTGAACCATGAGAATTAACTAATAATGGAAATACATTTTGATAAAGAAACCAGAATAGAAGATACCATTTTGCTGATATGCGAATTCTCATGAAAAATCCTATGAGTAATACACCCATGACTTTTGCATTCGGGAATAGGAAGAGATATGCTCCAAGTACTCCAGAAATTGCTCCTGATGCACCTATAGCTGGTATTTGGCTTGAAGGATCTGACATGATATGGACAAAACCAGCTACAAGACCCCAAAATAAATACAGAACAAGATATTTTCCTCTTCCAAATTTGTATTCTATATTATCTCCAAATATCCACAAAAATAGCATGTTACCTCCAATATGTATTATGCCTGCATGCAGAAACATCGAGCTAAAAATTGATGTAATTACTCCATAGTTGTGATCAACGAGTCCATTAGTTATGACTGATGGAACTGTCCCATACTGCAACAGCATTTCTTCAGCTCTCTTATTTGTAAATTCAAGAATCTGCCCTGTTACAGCTATTTCCCAAAAGAATATCAATACATTGATGAGGATTAACGCATAAGTTACATACGGCTTGTACCCTGGCGGTTTAGGATTCT
The DNA here is from genome assembly GCA_001917995.1 of Thaumarchaeota archaeon 13_1_40CM_4_38_7. Lineage (GTDB taxonomy): Archaea > Thermoproteota > Nitrososphaeria > Nitrososphaerales > Nitrosopumilaceae > Nitrosotalea. Next base: position 9,409 of record MNFB01000032.1, read on the forward strand.
CGTCTTTGATAGGTAACATAGAACGATAAATTCACCGCTGATTTGTATAATAGTATTTTGTGAATTAGATTGAAATTATACATAAAGGCGCAGCTTAGTTAAAAAATAAAAAGATAGGTTTAGAGTTTTGGAATTCCTCTATTTCTTACTGTGAATACTACAATGCTGATTACAGCAATTGCAAGAACTATTGGTGCGATTGAACCAAATTCTGGCACTCTTGGGGGTTGATCTTCTGTTACAGTAGAAGGGATCACCAAGTTACCCCGAGCTAGACCAATTCTAGAGGTATCAGGTAATCCTGTAGGACTGAATATTGATTTGATGTTTATCTGTATGTTGTATATCCCGTTACCTGGTAAGTTTAATGTCTGGGTATCTGTAGCGTCTTTTGCGGTAAGATCAGTCTTGGAAAGAATAGTGATACCGTTACTATCCAGTATCTTTAGATCATAGTTTACATCACCGTTTATTGGTTGCTCCGTAAATGCGTCAAAGAAGGAGAGTTGCAGACTATTTTGTGAGTTTGCCGCAATTTGAGTTGGATTCCACCCTAGTTTTATTCCCCATCCTCCAAAATCAGTAAGGATGCTATTTGATGTTACGACGTTAGGCTTGGCTGGTGCAAGGGTAAATCTCATAATATTAGTTCCACTTGGCATCTGCTTTGCCATATTTTCTATGTCTACTTTATTCAGTAGTATATGAGCTATTACCGTATCGTTAGCCGTATACGGATCAACTATCAACCTCCTTCCAGTAATCTCGTAACCATTCATACTAGCAGTGTATGAAGGAGTGTTTGTAAATTCCTTAAATGACTTTGGAATATGAATTTCTTCATGCACAAAAATTGGTTGCTTGGCTAGTCTTGTCACATTCCAATCAAAAGGCATCGAGTAGGAAATTTGTGGTTTTGATGGATCGAAATTAAAGTCATCGTTAATCTTGTCGTAATATGAGATGATAGTAGAGTTGTAAGCATTACCGCTGTAGGTTATATCATGACTTGAGATATCACCTACGCTAAGATAGGAATCCCATTTTGGAGATTGGTCTGGTGTAAAGATGTTCTTATCATAATCGATTGCAAATAATTCAATGTGAATGTAATATAGACCACCCTCTCCAAGTGCATCTGCCAAAACTGGAATTGGACCTCCTTCTTGGTTTACCCAAGCATTAAGAAATGGTTCTTGATCACCATAAATTGTCCATTTCCCAGGGGTATTAGTTGGAGTAACGGAAAGCGTTAACTCACCTATGTGTGTATGGAAGAGATCTCGCATCAATAGTTGATCATGTTTTGTAATTGTAATGAAAAAGGAATCATGTAAAATTGTTTCATTAGTATTAGCGTCAAAAAGTCTCATGTAGATTTGCCTCGTTTGACTAGTGTCCGAAGTAATAATTGGTGGTGAAAGTTTAATGAAAAGTTGGACATTTCTATTTCCTACTGATGCTGGTGGAAGGTTCTCTTGTGTAAAGCCGTCACCGAACGCGCTATGAGGTACAGAAGATACCACAATGACAAGAAACAGAAATGTAGAAAGTATGAGTGTAAAACGTATCTTCAAATATCTGAACCTGCCATAAGCGGGTCCTCTTTCATATTTAACCGTTAGTGAAGTTCTCACAACATTAAATTATTATCAGAAAATAACTTGTTTGTGAAAGCGTGGCAAAAGTTTTCATTGATTATTGTTATATCAGGGATCATTGCGTTTCCCACAATTAGCCTAGTCACAGAACATAATCCTGTTGTTGCTCAAAATTCGATGTATACGCACAAACCTTCAAAGTTATCAGAAACCATCCTAGTAAGCAATTCTCCCGCTACAACCGTGACCAGTTCAGAAGATAAAATGAATTCAACCTCAAACCCAAACAGCATCATGTACACTGCTAAATTCGAGTGCGGTTCAATTTTTGCAGGAGAAGGTCCTCTAAGGCCTGGTCATTACGATACGGACCTTAGTATTTTCAACAAGCAAAAGTTTGAATTAACAATGCTCTGGAATGTCATAGTAAATAATGGCTCCACTTCTAATGCAATATTAGTTAATCTAAATGCAGAGACATCGGCGGGAATAACGTGTAAAGACATAAGAAAAGTTCTTGGAAATAATGATGAAAACTTTCTAGAAGGATTCGTTGTAATCAATGTACCGCTTTATTCAATCCTGCAACCTTCAAAGGGTACAGTCATTCCAAATCCGTTGGGAAACGATATCAATATTCTTGAGGTGCAAGCATTCTATACTGCAAATGCTCTTGATACGCTTCCACGAGAAGTTATAGTGGACAAGATTTCATTTTATATAGTACAAGATTACAGCGGTAAAATTCCAAAAGATCTCTTGAAAAAATCTCTGGATGTATCAGTTCCATCAACGTTGAATGAAGTATCAGATACTGAGATGAAAGCCAAGAAAACTCTTGCAAAA
>MNFB01000017.1 GCA_001917995.1 Thaumarchaeota archaeon 13_1_40CM_4_38_7
ATTACAAACGAGGTCGATGATGTCGCTTGGGTTAGCTACGTAGTTTCAAGTAAGCCACCGGCTACTATCGAGCCACAATAAAAATGGAATCCCCCCTCTTTGAACCTAGAAATATGCTGTCTGTCGTAAGGCTTTAGAGCTGAATTATTGAGTAGCGTTTACGGTAAATTGGATTGTATCATTTATTACCTGTGAAAAATCTTCATGAGGACGCAAAGTCAAAGCCAAGGTAACCTGTAATAAGCCTGGATGAATTATTTTGTAGTTATAAAATGAACCGGCTTCCTCTGTGATTGTCTGGTTTGGTTCTATGATGTCAAAACCTTCTGCGCATGTGGGTAGATCATGCCTAAAGATCCCTTCTACATTGCTTGAAGACATGGCATACGATAAATCCCAACCACATCCCGTTATGCCGTAAAGTGGTTTTCCAGAAATATTTTTGTACGTTACTGTAAAGCGATGATTATCTCCTACTTTTAATGGATTTGGAGACATTCCAACAGCCAATATTTTTGTAGCATTTGGATCTGAGTAATTAATGATTGTAGGCTCGGTGATTGGTGGCGATGGCGTTGTTGAAACAGCAGGTGGCGTAGGGATTTCTGTTATTGGCGGCAAGGCAGATTCATTTATTGTTCCCACTGCAGGAGACACATAAACTGGATAATATGTTTGGTTTGTAGACGTAATGTTATTGGACAAACTTGTATTAGTTGCTTTTACGTTAAATTGAACTGTCTCAACTAAATCTAGACCAAGCGGATCATCTTTTTGTAGATCTAGATGCATTGTTACATTTAGGGTACCTTCTCTAACGATTTTGTAAAAACCATCTAGATGATAACTTCTTCCATAATCGGTGGCAGTTGCATTTGGTTGGATGGATTGAAGTTGGTCAGCACATGCCACTGCTCCTGGAGGCAGCTCTTGAACATAATCTGATGGAGATAATGTATAACCTAACGACGAAGCGGTACATCCAGTTTGATGACCCATAATCTTGTTAGATATATTTTGGTATATGATCGTAAAGATTGGCATGTCTCCAACTTTTAACGGATCTGGAGACATTTGTATTGATAGTATCTTTATTCCTGGCTTGTTAGATGATATCGCTGGTGTTGTTATTCCAGGAGACAAGATTATTGTAGATTCATTTAGATTTTTAGTTGGAACAGCATTATTGCTTTTTGAAATTGATACATCTTTGTGGACAGTATTATTACTCGTAATTTTGCCGATTGATGGGCTTTGTTGTGTTTTATTTTCATAGTATTTTGTAACTGGATGCATCAAAACAAACTTCTCTGGCGTTAACCAACCGTGCGATTGAAGTCTTTTTTCAGTAGTAGATCTTACGCAAGTAGGAAGGCTATTCAATGGATGGATTATTAACACAAAATCGGCTCTACACTTTACATCTTGCGGCATAACACCTGATTGGATCTGCTTTAATGGTGAGGGAATGCGGTCTTGAGCATATATGTTGGGAATAATTGCAAACAGGAATCCAACTCCTATTGCTATTACAAGCCAATCTCTCAAACCAACCTAGAATCGTTAAAACTTGTTATTTAGTCAGTCTATCAAATTATACTTTCATTTCCTAAAGTACCCTTCAGTCCTTCTCTTATTGATTCTCCTAAGTGCCCTGTCTGCTACATCATTGCCATATTCTGCTCTAAGATACTTCATTAGACTAGTTCGAGTCCTTCCAAACTGTTCCTTGTCCTTCATTATTGCCTCTTCACACCTCAAATCAGCGTCACTTGACGTTGATTTTTGTCCATTTAACCTCGAAAAGCCTCTATTGAATCTTGAATTCTCTTCATTTCTCTCATTTTCTCTTGTTTTTCTGAATATATTTAGCATCTATTATTTACGAACAAATCAAGCTAAAAATGTTTCTTTTATGGAGATTAAACCATTTTTGTGTAGAAATTAAACATGCCCCTTTGTTCTTTGGTCTCTTTTCAAATAAAATGTTCTGGATACTTCTACATCAAGCATATCCTGAAGCTCCTCTACCAATCTTAAATGTGCTTTAGTTGAAATAAGATTACGTTTCATAAAGAATTCCATACAAATGTTTACTATGTCTTCTGCAAGCAGTGCTTTCCATGAATCTTCTTTCTCAACAGGCTCAGATACACTGTATTTTTGACCTGTAGGTAATTTAGCACGACGAATTACTCTGTAATCTTTAAAGAGGGATTCCAGTGCTTTTTTTAAGGTCGGTATTCTTTTAGATAGTTCCAAGATTTCTTCAACATTTTTGTATTTTCTTCCAAGACCTACTTCCTCTTTTATCGGTGAATCATGAAGAACTTCTTTGATCTGCTCTTGATGTGCTACCTCGAAGAAAAGTTCAAGATCTTTCAAACCATTTGCGACAGTCTGCCGTACATCGTACCAAAAATCTGCTGTGTCTTGAAAGTATTTGCCATGTTCTTGTTTTAACCCTAATAGCTTCCTCCGTTTATCCTTTGTAAAAATCCCTCCATCCTTATCGACTAGATCTCTGTACTTAGAATGGACGTCCTTCTGTTCATATTTCGATATCTCTCGTCGATAATTAGCCATTTGTAGCAGTTTGATAGTCGATAATCACCTATAAATCTTGTTGATCAGATAGTCACTATGTCGATAAAATCACTCAAGGATCGATTAAAAGACATAGAACGTGAACTTGATTCCCTAAAAGTTTTCAGATCTACAGCACAACTGAAGAAGTTTCAAAGAGCCTTGATTGGTGAGCAGAGTTTTGTCAAAAGTGAGTTAAAGAAGCTTACTACAAAAACAACAAAGGAATCCACCCAATCAGAGATAATCAAACTTGCCAACAAGAATCGTTCTGAAAAGATGAAACGCACTTGGCGGTATCTTAAGGCGATCAAGAAAAACTATCCTGTCAAGTTATCTACAAAAGAATTACGAACCGCACTACGAAAACACAGGCAAGGTCTTGAAACAGATGTTCCAGACGTGGTTTGGAGAAATCCAAGTCCATGAATTTTATTCCTACTTCTAACGCTAAAACATTAGATAACATTCGAGTACGAAAACAGAATAGAGATCCTAACTGTCTTGAAGAGAAGCGTCCTGTTGTTGCTATGGATACAGAAACAGATGAAGGAAATATCTTCTTACTTGCTGTATCAGATGGAAATCATACTAATGACATATCGTTCGAAAAGATTGCCAAGTTTCTGTTAAGATATGAAGGATACTGGATATTTTTCTACAACTTGGGATACGATGCAGAATGTATTTTGAAATTATTGCCTGAGAATATTCTAAAATCATACCGATGGAAAAAAGTTTTAGAGTTTGAATACAAAGGATGCAAGATTCATTATATCGACAGAAAGAAGTTGACAATATCCAAAGGTCATCATACCATATCATGTTATGATATTGCACAATATTACGAAGGAAAACCTTTGACAGGAGCCTATGCTGATTCCATATCGAAACCTCTAGATCCTCAATATCTCATCATGAAGAAAAAGCGAAAATCCTTCTCAAAGCACTACAATTCTAGGCACAAAAATGAGGTCAGAAAGTACTGTATCCAAGACTGTATTCTCACAAAGGAACTGGCTGAGAATTGGCTTGAGACATTCTACAATACCTTTGGATTCTATGTGGCTAACTGGATTAGTAGCGGATACCTAGCCGAGAAGGTCTTGATAAAAAATGGCATCTACATACCATTTTTCAATGAAATACCGTATGAAATCCAAGAACTAGCAAGACATTCATTCTATGGTGGTAGATTTGAGCTAATTCAGCGTGGGTTTATAGGATATTGTTGTCTTTACGATATCAATTCTGCTTATCCTTATGCTTTAACAACACTTCCAGATATTACAGAAGGAAGATGGATTAGAAGAAAATTTATCCATCCTGATTCCAAGATCGGGTTCTTTGCAATCATAGCAGATATTGACCCAACCGTCAAGGTAGCTCCTTTTCCTTTTATCAAAAAGAATAGAACAATATGTTATCCTTCAGGTATATTCAGGACTTTTGTAACATTAGATGAACTAAAGGCAGTACAAGGAGATCCTAGAATCAGATACAAAATTTTGGAATCATATCAATTCATTCCAAACAAAAACTGTGGATATCCATTCAGGAAATTCATTGAAGATCAGTACAAAAGAAGAATGAAACTAAGAAGCGAAAAGAATCACCTTGAAAGAGCAATCAAGATTATTTTAAATTCAATCTATGGCAAGACTGCACAACGAACCAACAAGGTAATGGGAAATTTGTTCAACCCTGTTATTGCATCATACATCACTGGTTTTACCAGAGCATACTTGTATAGATTCATGAAAGAAAATAATTTAGAAAATGAAGTTGTTGCCTTTGCTACCGATTCTATTGCAGTACGAAAAAAGATTCCAAATCTTGACAGTGAAAAGTTAGGTGATATGAAATTAGACAAAGAAGGAAATGATGTGATCTTTCTCTCAAATGGATTCTATCTGTTTAATGGAATATGGAAAAAGCGTGGTATTGGATACGACAATGAGAAGAAACAGGAAATCGAACATGAAAATACTAGAGTGGATAAAGACGGAAATCTCTACATCTTGGTCAAAACCACTCGTACGACACATATCAAGAGCGGCATCTTGTATAACATGCTCAAAAAGGTAGGTAAAATCGAAGAATATGAGAAGAAAATTAACTTAAATTCTGACAAGAAGAGGTTTTGGCTTTCTGAATTAAAGTCATTGAATGATGGAACCTTTTGTGATTCTGTTGCTATGCCAATTGACTTGGTAGGAAAGTTAGTTTCAAAAGAAGATGTTGAGTTTTATGATGATGAAAAGTATGAGCCTGAAAGTGAACTTTAATTTTTTTGGGTTTTTACATAGTTATCATACCAAGGATTTGATAATTGAAGGTTAGATATCTGGGGCGTAAGAACGAATTTTGCATCAAATTCATTTATTAGATCTTGCGAATAACTCTCAGGATAATAAGCACCATAAACCTCTTTGCCGTTATCTTTTACTGTTCTTACAACGGGTAGGTGATCCAAATCACCTGCAACTAGAATTGCGACATCAAATTGATTTGTGTATGCCTTGTTTATCATGTCAATTGCTAATAAAGAATCTACTCCCTTTTGTATATCTGTTCCTTGATCAACTATCAATCCAGTTCTAACTTCATAGTTAGAAAAACTGTAATTTAGATATCTGTGAAATAATCGCTGTTTATTGTATTGATCAGTTTTTCTCGGATCTACTAAACCATCATAATAATATGTTCTAATTAATCTCACGGTATCTAATTGCGGGAATGCGTTACGTCCTCCTATGTATTTTGAAAATTCTTCAAAATTAAAGTTCTCTTTTTCTTTCTTAGATTGATTTTCTAGCCAATGATTCGTGAAATATCCGGCATCTATAAAAATCATAATTCTAACATAAATTGGACTATTATGAGTTGAGAATACAGGCATCAGATAAACTAATCAACTTAATCGACTTAAGGATTATGAGAGTTAAATCAACTCCGTAGAATAATATCCGAGATTCTGTATAGCCAACTTCACAATTGTTATTTCATGACACATCGACATTCCATCGTCTGATCGTACACGTCGTGGTCTTAAGTCCAATTCTTGTAAGTGATACATAGGCATACAGAAGACCCATTTACGCTTGGATCAACTGCCAAGCACTTGCCTTCTTGATTACAGTCACATCTAACTCTTCATCGGTAATTCAATGGATAATTTTCAGAAATTTTCATATTTTCATTAGATTAATATCAGGAAATTACTTGGAGAAAACCTCCGGTTTTCTCCAAGCGGTTCAACTGTAAAATCTGTAGCATGACATAAAAATTTCACAACAAAATTGATCCAAAGCTTAGCTTTAGAAAATAATTTTTTGCCGCAGTGTTTATTTAACACACCAAGTTCACTCTGCTAACTCACTTCCAGATTTGAAAATGATTTTTGCCGCAGTGTTTATTTAACACACCAAGTTCACTCTTAACTCGTTTCCGAATTTGGAAAATAATTTTACGTAGTGTTTATTTAACTCGCACAGACTATAATTAGTTGGTGTACTGGGATCGCGACAAGAAAGATTCCCGAGTGGCCTTAGGTGTCTTTCTTGCCCTTTACACCAACTTTATTCCTTTATTACAATATTACTATATTACTATATTGTTATAGAGCTATAGTATTAATTAAGAATACTCGACCTCATTTAATTTACTTGTAAATTACAGTACTTTACATTTTCTTTTATTTAACCAAAAGATGTTCTCATCATTATTTAACTAACGTACTGTTCTTGAATTTCTTGTTGATTAAGATACGCACATAATTCGATACACTTCATCTTCATTATTGTAATCCCTTCCATCATCTGAGTGTCATCTTTCCTTCTAATTCCACTTCGTGCCTTGTACGGTCTTTTTCTATCAAATATAGTAGAAAGCAATTCGACGTATTTTCTCTTCAATTCATCAGATAAAACCACAATTCCGTCTTTTGAAAATATGTAATCTTTTTTTCGTATTTGATCTTGAATCTCAAAGACACTTCTATCTATGAGATGCCTGAATGGTTCTACCATATCATATACTAAAGCTAATTGAGAGTCATGGTTTCTATGGTAAAACCCTACAAAGCAGTCAAGACCTAGTGCATTGAGTTGCTTTGCTACTTCTGCGTACAAAATACCAAATCCATAGTTCAGAAGACCATTGATTACATCTGAAGCATCTTTTGGTCTAAATGTTCTTGGGCTGTTCCTTGAATGAAATCCTAGTTCGGAATCAAACAATATCGAAAAAGTAGGATAGTAGAGTTTTGCAACATCACTTTCAACCTTCATGATTTCTCGTAATTCATGCGCAGAATCTAAACGAGAGAATCTTTGTTTCATAAGAAAGATAGAATTTCTGATCTTTTCTCTTACCTCTGGTTTTACCTTTAGAGAATAATTCATCGAAGTTTGGTTGTTGCATATCTGCCATTTCTTGTTGTAAGAGTTGTAGGTATGTTGTGGGTCTGCTATAAACTCCTCAAACAGGTTGATTTGTGATTCAATCTTCTGGGACACTAGCCACTTTCTTAGAGATTCCAGTTTCACAGGATCTCTGAAGGCATCATATTGGTTCTGACGGATTAGAGGTTCATGACCGCCAATTTTATGAAAATAGCTGAATAGTTTGCCACGTTTATCTAACATTACAACATTGATGTTTGATTCCGCAAGTCTTTCAAGAGCTTCGGTAGATACGTAACCCTTGCCTTGAATTACTACTTTATCAAATGGACATGCGCTAGATGGAAGCTCTAATTGTTCTCGTTTATTTGAAAAAGGATCTATTCCTTGAGAGAATACTAGTCTCGAATTTTGGACTTTAATTGAAAGACCGTAACCGCGCAAAAAGAGGCTCTTCATTTCTAAGATTCGGACGAATCTTCAAATTCTTCAAGCCATTCTTTTCCAGATTTGATGTCCCAAGCAATATCTATCTCTTGAGGAGGAACAAGCACGTCTTCTATATGGAATATGGCAAGAGGCAATTTTATAAGAGATAAAATATCAATCTGATTTTGTGAAAAATCTCCTTTGCCTGTTTTAATCTCAGCCCAGCAAAGTTGAGGATTTTCAATGATTTTGTCGTAATGTTCCTTTGTTCCAACCTTGCACGCTAGAAAATCAAAAACGAAACTAGGGTTTTCTTGGGACTCGTTAGTTGGGTGCGATACAAGTTCCAATTCACTATGTAGATCTTTTGGAATTCTTACCCTAATCCTATGGAATCCTTTCTTGAAGGTAAAAACCCCGTCTTCGGAACCATTGTTTATGTTTTCAACAGAAAGATATGCCCATCCCTTCTGATCACAGCCTTCCTTGTAGTAAAGTTCGCCTAGTGCACCCTTTAGGGAATTTGTGATCTCAAGACTCACGCAAGATATGATCTATTCTAAACAAAAAGGATTACGACAGACAGCATGTTTCTAGGAACAAAACGGGGGTAAACCATTTTTTATCGAGCCACAATAAAAATAGAATACCTCTCTTTGAACCTAGGAAATAGTTTAAGATCGATACTAAACTAACGAAATCGTGAGACCGATTCACAAAATATTGGTAATTGATATTACCGTAGTTGTGGGATCCTTTTTTCTTATCTGGGCCTTATCTGGCGGTTCCATCTTTTTACATCCTACAGGACCAAACAGCTACATGACATCTTTCCCTGTTGCGCTCATGTATACCGGACTAGTGGCAATCTTGATATTATTAGGTACTGTGCTTTTGTTCCTACCCCGCAAAAGAATCAAATGATTTTTATCAAAACAAAAT
>MNFB01000025.1 GCA_001917995.1 Thaumarchaeota archaeon 13_1_40CM_4_38_7
TGAATACGTTCCATTTATTGTAACTACACCTGTCTTTGCTGGTGGGGAGTATACGATGGAACATATTCCTGTACTAGTAGAAGTGCTGTATTGTGATAATTTGCACGAAGTGGCATTGAAGCTTCCTCCTGCACCACCATCACTCCATGATACGGTACCAGTAGGGATAGTTTTTGTAGTAGAATTAGAATCAAGAACTTTGGCGTGAAGTGTTATCGTTGTTCCAATTACTATTGCACCAGGATTTGGTGAGATGGTAGTTTTGGTGGGATCCAAAATTGCTGCTTTTGCGTCGAATGTAGAAAGAGATGTGACCGAAATAAGAAATGCTACAAATATTGATAAAATCAGAATCTTATTGATACCCAACCCATGCTCAATGTTCCATAAGGTATTACTACTTATTATGTTCTGTGTATTTTTAGGTAAGATTCTTCTATGGAACCTATCTTTTCACGAATAACGTTATTTCAGTCTAGACTTTCATAATTCTGGATCCAAAAAATTCGAGCCCTGTAAGGCTCGCTTACGAATTTTTGTTCTTGTCAAGATCGGGATACTTTTTTATTTCATTTTCAATGCTAGAAAAAATGAGAATGCTGTTCCTGTAAAGATTGCACCACAAGTCAACAAAACAAGCCCTACTTTTTCCCACATTGTACCTGCGTTAGATCCCAAGGAAAAGACCAATACCTGTAAAAAGAGATGGAAGACCTATAAAAAATGCCACATAGGTAGCGGATTTTAATTCACGAAATGATGACATTTAATCTATGTTTTACTTGCGTTTTGAATTAAGGTTATCCATTTATTCTGTCCCTTGATTTTAATTCCGAATTTCTCCGCAGGAGTTTGACCAGAATTTCGTACCTTCACCAGTTTATAGACAAAAAGAAGTACCTATTAGTATCCAGAAATGATTGTAGTTTCAGTATCAAAACACAGGTATTATCCAAGATCAGAAGTAGAACGGCTACTGTGACTGATCAGAAATCCAGAAGATCCTCTTTTGAAAAATAGTAATAAAAAATAATAAAAATAATGAGAAAAAGGACAATAATAATAGAATAAAAATAACCGCAATGTCGAAATACGATAAATGATATACTGTATTATAGTAAATAATAGTAAATTATAATAAAACACTATACAGGATATCTCTTATTGCAATAAAACACTATACAGGATATCTCTTATTGCAATAAAACACTATACAGGATATCTCTTATTGCAATTCTCTTATTGCAATAAAACAATATACAGGATATCTCTTATTGCAATAAAACAATATACAGGATATCTCTTATTGCAATAAAACAATATACTGAATATCATTATTATAATAAAAAAGAAAAAGGTTGGGTTCTACTACGTTCCAGTTGGTGGAGTTGTACTTGATGGAGATGTATCTGATGGTGCTGTAGTAGATGTTTGGTGTGTTTTCCACTCGTAACCTCCCATGTGATGTCCGCGCATTCCAAAATGTTCACCACCTAATAGTGCTCCTAGTTGCATTGGATGACCTTGTGAAGTGTACAGTACTTTGCCATTTCCTGCATCTACTATAACAGAGTAGATGTTTGTGCCGTCAAACACCTTAAAGGTGTAGACTACGGAGCCTTGAATCACAGTCAAGCTTCCGCCTAAGACTTGTCCATTAGTTACTGCGCCTGAAGCAGTATTTGCTGCGTCAGTAAACTTTGTATGGACACTGGACAAAAGCATCTGTTGAAGATTAACAGATCCTTGAATCTGGGGTGGCGTAGTTTGGGAAGGTGTGCTTGTTGTTCCAGCAGTCTGTGCAAATGCTAATGTTGTTCCAACTGTAGCAATCACTGCTACGCTTAGAATCATTGCAAGCAATTTTGACTTGCTGTTCAGACTTTTTGTGTCCATTTTCATCATTGCTACTGCAGTTAATTAATAAAGACTTGTGGCACTATGTGAACTAACATAGTTACCTTAGCTATACCAGGCTTTTATTAGAAATTAAGCCAATTCCAGTAAAATTTTACTATCGCATGTTTCACATAATCCATATCCGTCATAGAAATGAACTGCGTCATGGACTCTGCAATAAACACACAACCCCTTTGACACTTGTGCCATGCCGAACACTCCTAACACCGTAGGTTAAAAAGTCATTGGAGAAATGTTCTAGAACAATCGATCTTTTTTGTACTATACCAAGTCTGCTTAATAGAAATTAAGACAATTCCTGTAAAATTTTATTATCGCATGTTTCACATAATCCATATCCGTCATAGAAATGAACTGCGTCGTTGATAAGGCAATAAACACACAAATCCTTTGACGATTTTGTCATGCAGAATATTTCCATGCAAAATTTGTCGAGCCAAGATTTCTTCTTGTAAAAAAATCACTTTGAGAATTATTACTCATAAAATTTACACAGTATTTCAGAGTGGTTTCAATTGTTCCATAATATTTCCACAATGACTTTTTACCCCCACGATGACGAATCTAGACTTTTCATATTTATCGCTTATGTAACAAAGTTCATTGAAACAAATCCTCAACTAGCGCTGAAACAAAACTCTCAAACTCGGAATCTGAAAATGTTACAGTCTCGACTTTACCTTGCTCTTGAGCTAGTTTTGCTGCCTTTAGATGGTAACACTCGCTACCTGTAGATAGCACATTATAGTAATAGTCCTCACATGAGCAAAACCCTAATTCAAGGTCAAGCCAGTGCTCGTTTTCCTTGCCTACCACAGTCCAAATTTGTCTCTTGCTTGGAACAAAATAGTGCAGTTTTACACCTTTCGAGGATATAATATCATCAACGTTTCCAGATTCTTTCAACTAGAATCTAGTTTTCTGGTACATCGTATAACCTTGGCGGTCATACTTGAAATATTGTAACTAGGAACCCTAAACCATTGCAACAAAAATGTTGCAAAACCGTCTTGAATTGATATATAATTTTTTGACTAGTTGTATCTCAAGTGCAAATGACTATAAACAAACAACACAATGGCGCACCAAAAAAAAGCAATACCGTTTGGATATGTTATAGGTGCAACTTGACATTTCATGAGGAATCAATAGCGTCTCTACATGATACCATAACAAACCATTGTGCAAGAAAGATAGAAACTTTTCAGACAAAAGGTGGTGCAAGCATTGCCAACTAGAAACCTGCCAAGATTTTATAGAAAGATCCCAAAAAGAGTGGAGCTTGTTCTAAGATCGTTAGTATTGGATTTTTGATATAATTTTTTCAGAAAAACCTAGTTCTGACTCTATAAAATATGATTGGAATTACAACAGCAATGGCCAAAACCACACCTGAGAATGGAAACTCGGGCACTTTTGCCGTAATTACCTGGTTTTGAGTAACTACAAATCCATTGACTCGCGAGCTTGCAGATATTGTAAACTTGCCCGATGTGGCAGTTGGCGGAATCTTGAACTGGATTGCAAAATTTCCATTTTGGTCAGCTTGTATAGTTCTAATCAGAATCAAGTTGTTATCCGAGTCTTTTACTTGGATTGCAACCAGAGGATATTCCTGCCCTGATACCACACCACTTAGCTGTACAGTTTCCCCTGGAAGATACGAGCCCTTGTCTGCTGTCATGGTAATTGCGGGTTCCTCTTGAGCAATGGAATCTAAGACTCCGACAAGCAGAAATGGTACAATCAACGATAGGAACCAATACTGATTTTTCTTACGCAAGCCCGACAAAGTATGAGAGTTCATTTGATTGCGATACTCCCTGCTTGTGCGGCCAGTCAGTAAATACGTTAGCATAGATACTAGCTAATCCAGTCTGGGATTCTGCAGGGATATAGTATGGCAATACGACCTCGGATCTACCCTGGTTTAGTGTGTATTTTGCAGATACCGTTCCAAGGCTGCTGATATTAGAATCAAAGATGTTCATTGTCACAAGAGAAGGTGTTGACAAGCTAGACATCACTACCACCTTGACATATCCTGTCTGTCCTCGTTTTAGTAATGATACCGGGTTGCCACCCTGGTCAGTTGGCTGGACTGATAAAATTGATATTCCGCTAGGTCCTGTAGAATTGTTTTCAATATTTACAATACATGGATTTACTCCGTTTACCGTAGGAAGATTTCCTTTGCTGTCAAAGCATGATTGTATCCTGGAATCTGCCAAGCCATATGCTACGTTTAGCGCATTGTTTAGACTGACTAGCTGAGCATGATTAACTGTTGCATACTTGTTAAAGGTCAAAATCGCCTGAGCCAAGCCTCCGCCGCTGTTTAACACATTTTGCATTGCAGAGTTTGCAGCACTAACCCTTTGCTGCATGAAATTATATTGTCCTAAAAATACTTGCTGCGAGCCAGTCTCAGGTACTGTAGTGAGAAAACTTGTAAAGGCAACCTCTGGAGTAGTGGATATATTTGCCTGCGCAAGTGCATCCAAGTCTGCTTTGAGCTTCTCAGCTGCTGCCTGTCTTTGCTGTAGTACCAACTGGTCATTTAGTTTTTTAGCAGTCTCGTTTCCTAGTATGTTTGCTACCTGTCTTTTGGAGACTTCGATTTCTTGCAGTATCTTTTGTGCCATTGGGTTGTTTGCAATGTCAGGTCCTGCTATTGTAGTAAATGCCGCAGGTCCTATCTTGGTTACATTCCCAGAGGTGTGTACAGTCGTATCAGTTGAGCTCATGTTATTCAGATTTAGGCTAACTAGTGCAACTGAATTGCCCTTGCTCGTACCTTTATCATAGGCTAGTGCTAAAAGGTGCGCCTGAGCTGGACTCATAAAAGTCATAGAATCGTTAAAGATTGCAACTCCAAGCGTTACCTTAGCTTGGCTATTTGTCATGACAACATTTTGTGCCTCTCCACTCCCTGAGGGAACTGGGTTTGGCATGATACTAGTACAGCTATGTGGCGGGTTTGGAACATAGGATGCTGAAAGTGTTGTCGGGTCTTGCAAGTCAGATGCAAGGCAGGTTTCTGCAGTCAATGGAGTTCCGCCATTGCTTGGCCAGTCCGTATATGCATCGGCGTAAACATTTGCAAGACCCACTTGGGCGCTAGATGGAATGAAAAATGATAGTGTAAGCTGAGACTTGCCTGAGTTTACAACTGATTTTATAGTTGCAGTGCCAAGGCTGCTTTGCTTTGCGTCAAAGAGGTTTAATGCCAATAGTGCAGGCATGGTCTCGCCAGATGATAATGAAACCGTGAGATATCCATTCTGACCTTTTTTGAGCAAGGAAACAGGATCTCCTTGCTGGTTTGTAATCTGGACAGATTCAATTGAGATACCATGTGTTGTGATTACCGAAAACTGGCCCGAGCTTGTATACTCTTTGCCACCAACTAGAACGGTAGCAACATCTTGGTAGGCACCAGTCTGATAGTTACTAGGTATCTTAAACTGGAAAGAACCAGTACCGTTTTCATTAGTTGTTATTGTTCTTGAAATGATATTATCCCCTGCTGGATTTGTGACGCCAACTGCAACGTTTTGAAGACTGGTATCTGGCAAATTCACAGATAGAGTGACCACGTCGCCGAACGCATAATACGATTGGTCCGAAGTCAGCTGCAATGAAGTTGAAATCTCGTTTATTGATAATTGTGTTTTGCCAGAGCTTGCAGAATGGGTGCTATCACCTGCATAGCTTGCAGATATGGTAACACTACTAGGCGAGTTTGCAGCTGTAGTGTATGATACGTAACAGCTTCCAGATGACAGCGTACATGACGCAGAACTAAACGTGCCGCCTGTGTTTACATCACTCCATGATATGGTGCCACTTGGGTTAGTTGGAGAATTTGATGTATCATTGACACTAACAACAAGCGTCACCTGTGAGCCTCGATTTATGGTACTAGCAGTTGGAGTAACTGTTGTTGTAGTATCGTGAAGCTGATTTACTGAAAGAGATGATATTCCACCACTTGAGGAATGAGTGCCATCCCCGCCATAGGTTGCAGTTATTGTAATCGAACCAGGCGCGTTTACCCCCAGTGTGTATTTTATTTTGCAGTTCCCAGATGATGATAATATGCAGGAATCAGTACTGAATTTACCACCTGCATTTCCATTTTTCCATGATACCATGCCAGCAGGATTTGCTGACACGTTTGAATTATCAGAAACTGTTGCAGTAAATATCACTTCTGATCCTTGATTTACTGTCACAAAGTTTGGACTGACTGTTGTTGTGGAACTTAGCAAAGTTGTCGCAGGCTGGGAAGTTTGTGTCTGGGTGGAAGCAGATGAGGTATCGGTGTGTGTCTGAGTGTTAGCAGAAGATGCTGACGATACGAATACTGCATTAGTTGATTGGGTTGTACTTGTAGACGAGATTGTGGTGCTAGTATGATTTGTAGATGATTGAGATGAACTAGATTGGGTAGAATTAGTTGTTGGAGTTGTAGTTGTTGTACTAGTGTTATTTGTAGATGATTGGGATGAGCTAGATTGAGTAGAGTTTGAAGTTGTGGTTGGATTCGTAGTTGTGGTAGTTGTAGTAGAAGTTGATTGGGTAGAGTTTGTTGTTGTAGGAGTTGTAGTTGTGGCATTTGTACTTGATGATGTTCCATTTACAGTAGCAGAACCAGATTCTATTGAAAACGCGTATTGCGGAAAAATCAGGAGCGCAAAAAAAGAAAAGAATATCAGAATTTTTGCTCTCATGCGGACCTCTCTCCAGAGTTCAGCAAATAAACAGTTCCGGCACATTGTGAGGTAACAATGTTACCATATACAAAACCCTTATAGAATTGAATACCAATAATTGGCCACCCAAGCATTGAACAACAAACTCAGGCAACTAGATTATAAGAATAGCGTAGGATTTCTATCAAGAAGTGCTTCCAAGTTGTTGGAAAAAGCCCTTGATGCGGAGCTCTTACGAGCGTATGGCCTTTCAAGTGCCCAATGGAAGGTGATCGGAGCGTTAGCTTTTCGCAGCGGTCTGAACCAAAAAGAACTGGCAGATTTTCTTGAGCTTGACAGCTCTTCGCTTGTACCTGTTATTGACAGGCTTGAGGAAAATCAATTCGTAACAAGAAAACCTGACCCTAAAGATAGACGCAACAATAGAATCTTTATCACAAAAAAATCTGAATCATCGATAAACTCGATAGTTTCAGCTATCTTTAAGCTTAGAAAGGCAGCATACAAAGACATTTCATTACGTGATATCGAAATTACCAAGAAGGTCCTCAGAAAGGTAGTAGAAAATACAGAGACTTTCATCTCAAAACCAACGCGTACAAGAAAAAGTAAGACCAAATGATACCCTAGTGGCTTTGGTATCATTTTTAATTGCAAAATATATCGTATAACTTGATGGTAAAAACTAGAATAATACCAACACAGCCTGCCTTGATACTAGAAGAAAAGGAGCGCCATCTTGTGATAACAGACCTGCATATAGGATTTGAGTCAAATCTAATCTCAAATGACATCTTTATCGAGCCAAAAGACCTAGTCCGCGAAATGCGCGATAATATAGAAAATCTAATCCAGTCAGAAAAAGCAGACACGCTTGTTCTACTAGGAGATATAAAATCAGGAATAGACACAATTTCAAAAATAGAGTGGAATGCAGTCCCGTTATTTTTTGAGATAGGAAAAGATATCAAAACTATAGTAATACCTGGAAATCATGACGGTAATTTACAGAAATTACTGCCAGATTATGTAACACTAACTAGCTCGTCGGGTATTGTAATAGGCGATGTTTTGCTAACACATGGGCATGTTATGCCTTCTGAAAATCTCTCTGACATATCAAAGATAGTAATGGGCCATGCTCATCCCGTCTACTTTCAAGATGGTTCCGTACTTGATGGACAACGAGTCTGGGTGTCAATCATGACTCAAAAAAGCCAAGTCTTTCCATCAGCTAAAGGAAATTTAGAGATACTTGTGGTGCCATCATTTAACAAGTATTTGTACGCTAGCCAAAAACGATACAAAAAATCAAGCTCACCTATTTTAATGAGCATAAAAGACCACCAGTCAGCAAAAATAGTAACTTTGGATGGCTCTATAATAGGAAACGAGTCCATGATTTCAAACGTTTTATGAGTAAGTTCGCTGTTAAAATGAGATTTTCTATAGCGAATTTTCAGATTCTACACTTTCAATGTCTTCTTCAAGCTCTTTTACCAAACCTTTCCACCACGGCTGGAATTCTTCCATCCGTGCAAATCTACAAGATCCGTCTTTATAGATCTGTCGATCCTTTTCTATGACTAGAGCTTTGATTTTGTTATAGGTCTGGCTTGAAGAATTTATTTACGATTCCCATGTTGTGCTTGCCTGGACCAATTCTATATGCGATAAATCCGTTCCTAGTCTCAAAATTGTGAAAAGACGCAGGATAATTTTTTGCCAAGCCTCCATCATCTGGAGTTAATTGATTGTAAGGAAAATACGTTACAGATTTCAGATCAGTCGAGTCGTCATGGATGCCATAGGCAAGATTTGATATTTCAACTTCATATCTTATTTGATAAGGAATATTTCCTACTCTATTGTGCCATTCAAGACCTGTAAAATGCTTGTATATGGAAAAATCAAACAAGTTTTCATCCACATCAAAGAAGAAGGAATCGATTTGGCCCGAAATTTCATCCATAAGGCGATATACAACTCTATGTTTTGATGGCTCCATTACAATTTGGCGCAGATACGAATGCCCCACTATCGGTTTTATTTTGAATTCGTATCTATTTATGCCCTCAAATATTGCATGGAATTTGCCGTCATCGTTAAACGAACAAATGAGATTGAGTTCAACAGGAATATGCTGTTTGTTGAAAAGCTCAAGAAGATAAAGCATCCATGATTTGTCTGGAATCTTGTTTCCTAAATCCGATACGACCTTAATTACATCTGAGATTGCTACAGACTGCGGTCTCTCTGATCTGACTCCTTCCTGATGCACTAGACAATAATATCCTGACCAAAAATGCAATCTAGAATCAATTTGTAAAGCACCGTGCTTTAGAGATTGCTAATAAATTGTAGTGGTCCTAGTCCTAGAATATTCTGCTAGTTTTATTTACGACCTAAGAAGAAGTTTTGTTCTGCTTGCCAAAAGTGATAATTTCCAAATTTGGGAGAGCAATGATAAATCTAGCATCGTGGTTATAATTATGGGGAAAAGTGTGTTGGTTAAATATAATATAAAACGTGAAAATGTCTCTAGCAAAGTCCTTGTACTACTTTCTTTGCCATCTAGAAAACCATGCACACAAATGATACCAGAGGGAAACATATGACATACCAAGATTCCACTTCTTCATCGCCCATAGAAAACGTAAAATGTTTGAAGTCTCCAGATGGAAAACATAAATGGATTCCGGCGAACAGGTGCTCAGACAAATGCTCCCTATGTGGTGAAATAATTCCACGTTACGCGCATTAGAAAAGCCTGGTTTTACACCTATATTGCATCATTGGAATCAAAATAGATACCATAAGATACTCAGAATAAGATTTGAAATTTCATTGTTTAGTATCGGATGACAAAATTTGCAATATATTAAATGGAACTTTTCGCAAATCGATTTCTTTTGTTGCTGATACATAGATTGTATCATTTCCTGCAGGAAAGGTCAGCAATACCACTTTTTCTCTATGTGAGACTGTGAAATTGACAGGTCCAAGATGT
>MNFB01000024.1 GCA_001917995.1 Thaumarchaeota archaeon 13_1_40CM_4_38_7
TAATCAAAAACAATATGGATCTCAATAAATAGACGATGATGTTATCATCACTGTTGTCAAAGTTTGATCTGATTACATACGTGGACAACAGGACTGAATAATATGGATTTTGATAAGGTATGCAAGAAAGTCATGGATTTGGATCATAGGATAAGATTTGCTGGCATGATAAATGAAAAAGGAAGATTATTTGCAGGAGGAATGAAAGGAGGCGTTAAATCATTAGAAGATACACGAGACGACGAAATGATGTATATGCAATTAGTTCTACGAGCAAAGATGAGGCGCGAGTTTGACCAAGTCTTAGGGTCAGTCGAATTTGCCTTGTCATATAGAGAAAATATAATCATGATGAGTTTTCCCATGAAGGATTACGTGCTTTTATTATCAGCAGAAAAGGGAATTGATATTTCAGCTATTCCCTTAAAAGTATTAAAGATTCTACGTCATTGATTCTGGGAACTTTCAAACACGGTCTCGCACCATTGCAACAAATTTTCAACATTATCAGAAACAAAATCCGCTGTCATCTTTGTCTTTTTTGCAATTCTAGTGCATAACGCAAGATGAAGATTCTTGCCAAACTTTGTTTTACTTGAATCTGCTGCCTGAGAAAAGAATTTGATCGTTCCTTCTGTGGATGAAAATATTGCTACAATCATTACCCCATAGCGTTTAGGCCAAACTTTGTTAAGAAATCTTTGCAGATCTATATCAAATAATACGCCTATTGCAGAGGACATATCACCTAGAAGAAACACTTTCCATTTTTCTGCCTGAAAAGCAGCAGAGACTGCCTTGGCTAGAAGTGAGTTTTGATAATCGGCAGCAAGAATAACAATGTTTTTTTTGGTATTAATCTCCTCCACAGAGAAGCTAATCAAAGAAACCGATGTTGAAATTATCCCATCAAGTAAATTCTTCTCAGATCTCCCTATTTTTCCATTGTTGTAAGCGTTCTCAACTGAGTCAATAACTGGAATGATTACTTCCCTTACTAATTTTGCAGGATTTGCTCCTGAATGTAATGCAGTTCTAATGAGGGTATTAGCTTCATGACTCGAGGCTGATAGGATATATTCTGTATACTTGTTTTTCACTTGAAAGAAATCTTCAGGAAAATTGAAGTGGTCAACTCCTTCTTCGATGAACCAGAGATTTACACTTCCTGCATTTTTCTGCTTAATCAAACCCTCTGCTGCAAAAATTTTCAGGTATTTTGACATTGTTACACGATTCACGTGAAGTTTTTCTGCAATTTCAATACCCGTTAAGCCTGTTTTTGATTGACTTAGGACATCAATCAGTTTTTCTCTTATTTCTTCTGTGTTATAACCACGGGTCACTAAGTCATGGATTAATTTTCTAGTATATAGTGTTACTAAAAATCAGTAAGGACCTGAATTGGCAGGTCCTTACTGACCCGGTACTTTGGTATGGTCTGGTAGTTCCAGTACGTTTGGTGTGGTATGCAGTAATTACGAGCGCACTATCTTGTCAGAATGTGAAAAAAGTAATTAAAAACTGCGCAGAATTGCTACTAAATACTTAAAAGATTGCTCGAAATCTCGTGAGTTTATTTCTATTCCTAATTACAGCCTAGATCCTCTAATCATTTATTCTCACCATTACATTAGATTTGTAAGTTTTGAATAAACAATAATTTTCTATTTTTGCTGAGCCTTGATTTTTTGAATTGCCAAGTTGTATTAAAAATCCCGCTAATTTCTGGTTACCATTAAAGTTTCTTTGCTCAAGTCGCGATTGGCATTAGCTTTACTCTGAGCTCACCTCAGATGTCAATATTTGTGCCCAGAAACGTTAAATATGTGTACTTTAAAGTACGGTATGGGTAGGTAACTTGCCAAAAGATGGTTTTAAATCAATAACAGTTGCAGAAGAGGTCTACAATAGGTTCCATGATATCTACAAGAAAAATAAACACGAGCTTGCAATGAAGGGTATCAATAGTTTTGCAGGATACATAACCTTCATGATGGAAGATCTGATGCAAAAAGACGAAACCTTTGCAAGATTTGCCCCCAAGTTGGAGAAAGTTTCTGCTGATGATAACCGAGTTGTTATCAAAGATAACATCAAGAACCGAATAGCTGAGGTAGCTGTCCAAAATGGTGAACTTTATTGCTTGCTTTGTGAAGAAAAAGACTGCGTGCACGTAGGATTTGTGTTTTCACTTCCTGAGATTTACGAAGTTCTAAATGCTAGGGGAATAAAGCATCAAAGATAAGTGCAGGAGGTGGGATTTGAACCCACGAACCCCTAAGAGACGGGATCACCCATGTTTATGATCTTAAGTCCCGCGCGTCCAAAGGCCATTAACCTTCTTTGGCCAGGCTCGGCGACTCCTGCGTTTTATTAGCACAAGGTTCGAGAAATTAAACGTTTTACGAAAAAATTTTTCGAAACCAAGTAAGATTAATAAGGATTCACAAGAGCGAGCTTCTCATGCTTCGATAGCTCAGCCTGGTAGAGCGTTACCTTGGTAAGGTAAAGGTCGCGGGATCGAATCCCGTTCGAAGCTTATAGTGTTTTTATGAAAAATTCAAATCATTTTGGAATTGTAAAGTAAAATGTAGTACCTTCTCCTTCTTTGCTTTCAAACCAAATTTTACCGTCGAGGTTTTCCACAATTCCTTTACAAATAACTAATCCAAATCCTGTTCCACCATATTTTCGCTTGAACGACAGATCTACTTGATAAAATTTCTTAAAAATAGATTCTTTTCTCTTTTCAGAGATTCCTATTCCGTTATCTTGTACATAAAATTGAATAGAATTTCCTTCATTATTAGAGCCTATCTCAATTTTACCCCCCTCCTGCGGCACAAAGTCAACTGCGTTTTGTACTAGATTGTAAAATACTTGCTTTAACCTAGATTTATCACTTGTAATCGCTGATTTGTTAGAATTGGTGTTAACAAACTCAATGTTCTTTTCTGTCATCATTGGGGAACATGTGTCTATAATGCTTAGCATAAATTCATCAACTTTGAATTCGTCTTTTTTGAATTCCATCCTGTTGCTATTGAGTTTTTGTACGTCAACTATATCGTGTATTAGCTGTTCTAACCTAGCAGCATTATAATGAATCTCATCTATTGCCTCACGTTGTTTTGTGTTTAATTTTCCAGCAGCAGAATCTTTTAGAATTTCACAGTATCTTTTTATGGGCTCAATGGGGACTTGACATTCCTTTGAAACCATCATGTAAAAATCCTCCTTTACCGAATCCATTTTCTTTAGTTCTTCAAGCTGAATCTTTTGTCTTTCATGTTCGTCTAACGCTCTACGTGCCTGATATATTTCAGAAATATCTCGTATTACTGTATTACTTCCAGATAAGCGACCCCTATCATCGTATATGTTATTAGCACTAATCAAACCAGGAAAGGTGCTTCCATCTTTTTTTTTGAACCAAATTTCCATATTCTCAACTTTTCCAGTTTGTTTCCAAGTTTCAAACGTCTTATGCATACTTTCCATGCTTTGATCAGCAGTGTGATCAAAGAGTGATTTTCCAATAATGTCCTCTCTTGTATGACCGAAAGTTTTGACGTAAGCTTGGTTACATTCAATTATTATTCCATCAATAGTAACGGTTCTTTGCATAACAGGAGAACCTTCGTAAAGGGTCTTGTATTTCATGAATTCATGACTAGAGATACTTTTTGGAGATTTAGCGTCATACTTTTCATGTGTTAAAATGGTTTTCGTAGGTTTCCTGTTGCTTAACCAGACCATTACGCCGCCAGATGCAATCCCAGCAACACCTAGTGAAAAGATTTGATTTGCATAATGATTGGAAGGATCAAGTCCGATAGCCACGACTCCTAATCCAAGGACTGCAATCAGCAACCCTCCAACACTACTAAAGGTATCCATTTTTTACTTATCTGCCTCCGGGCTTGTTTAGTTCCTTATTGAAAGGTTTTGCATTAAGGATACTAGGTGATAGAAAAAATGAATTCAAACCAGAAGCACCTTAACAACACTCATCATAAAAACATAGAGGAAAGCTATAAGATTAACTTTTCACTCTAACTTTAGTTTCAATCTTTAGTTGTATATTTGAGGGTTAACCAGATTCTAGTAAAGAGATCACAGTATCAAGAAATTCTTGAGTTTTGTTCTTTATTCCTTCCAAGACTCCAGTTATTTCTTTTTTTGAGATTCTTGCTTCGTGAATTCGTACACTTTTTGAAGAATAGTCCATGCCATGTTCTGAGATGAATTTATTGAATTGCTCCAAGAATTTGTTTTCTATTGTGAGTTGATCCTTGTTCTCCAATTCATTTATTGAATGATAAACAGTTGATTTGCCAAATAAATCCATTATATCTGGCGGCAAAGTTATCACGTTGCCATAAAGATCATAAAATTTCCAACTAGTTTTCCTATAATAAGGAAGGTTATCGTAAAGCTCATCCCTTGTCTTGTATTTGACGATATATCCATTCAACTCTAGATCTATCCATGGATTCTTATCCAATATCTGAAGTAGTCTAGAGATATTTTTACATGTTAACAGTGTGTCATGTAATGATTTAGTTTCTTCCAAAAGTTCAACGCTTGTAGTCTTCGCTAACTGCAAAACTGTTTCTTTGTTCCCATTATTCAAGGTCACCAAGTTTGAAGCTACCTTTGATTTTACTTTATCTCCTGATATATGAAATATAATACCTTGTGTACTACAACCTAGTATTAGAAATTCTTAATCAAAAGCTCTGTATGCCCAGTTCTCTTCTGTGATACAGAGTTGATGAACCTGTTTGCGTTTATCTCTATTATGCCTTCGGCAAATTCCTCAAAGAGGTCAAGAATCTCTTTGGATTTGGAGTTTGATAACAAAACCTTTGCACCTTTTCTATCAAGAGATTTGAATTTCTCAAATAATCTTTTTTGGTCTTGATAGTCGAAATTCCCGTTTGTGTAACTTGTAAAGTTAGCTGTTGTACTTATTGGTTGATATGGAGGATCCAAGTAAACAAAATCTTCTTTACCTACATGTTTTAGAGCAACTTCGAAATCTTGACACTTGATTGAAATATCTTTTGATTGTAAGACTCGACTTATGGCAAGAAGGTTTTCTTTATTTACGATGTTTGGATTGATGTATCTTCCAAGCGGTACGTTGAACTTTCCTTTACTATTTACCCTGTATAACCCGTTGAAACATGTTTTGTTAAGAAAGATTAGCCGTGAAACTTTGTCAATCTGGCCTTTTGGATTATTTTCTCGTACCTTGTAATAGTACGGGTTTGGATTCTTGAAATAATTTTCAGCGTGTGCTTCTAATGCTGAAATGATTTCCTTTACCCTATCTCGTATAGTAGCATATGATAGAATCAGATCAGAATTCAGGTCTGAGACAAACCACTTTACTTTTCTGTCTTGAGAAACTAGATTAAAAAAAACTGCTCCTCCACCTAGAAATGGTTCATAGTACCGCTCAAACTTCTCAGGAATGTTACGTGTAATAATTGGTAAAAGTTGTCTTTTCCCTCCAGCCCATTTGACAAATGGTTTTGTAGTAATAGAGAGAAATTGGTACTCTTGTTTCAATATGTATTAATTTCGAAGTTTTATTTTGCTCAATAAGGCAACAAAAGATCACACGTTGTGTAGCTTTTTTTAATCTAAATTCTGTTTAGATATCTCTCGGTGTATAACTCAAAATAAAGTAAAAGGAAAAGGAGGTTTAGTCCCACTTACTCCAAGCTGCCATCCATCTGTATGTCCAAGTTGTGAGTTTGCAGCCTAATGCAGTCATTGTAACAGTTAACACCGCACCAGCACCAGCACCCAATGCAACAGGACTATCATAGAACTTACCTACTTGGGGTTCTATCGGAGTCATGTATGGAGGCAATGTAGTTCTTGGGTATTTGAAAGCAGTCTCTAGAGGATCATCTATTGTCAATAGGTTGATCATGTTGAACATCGACATTGACATGCCACAAAGCACACCGCCCATTAGGATCAAAGAGTGTTTGTTTTTCTTTGTTGCCCAATATACCAAGTCCATCAATATTGCAGATGGAATCCACATTGGTACAACGATGAAGCTGTATGGATATCCTAAGGAGAACCACGCACCTTTTGCAATCCATGTATACACTGTCATGATCAATGCATAGTAGGTTGCTGTTCCTGGAACACCAGTGAACGTTAGATAGTATGCAGCACCAACTGCGAGCATCAGTGATTGTGATAGTGTAAATATCACATACGATGTCCACATCCAGTCGGTGTAGAATATGTAGTCTCCTGCGTTGATTGTCAACAAGGTCGAGTTGACTGCTACCACTACTATGAATAAGTAGTGAGTACATCGTCTTAGCCAGACCATTAGCTACTAATGGTATTAGGCATGTATATAAAATTTTATGAGGTATGAGATCGGGTTTGAGTCGTCTCTAACCTAGAGAGGTTTAATAAAAGAAAAGATGAAAGTGGTATTTCTTCTCTATCCGAAGAAGACCGAATCTGTTACAATTGTTGCTACAGCAATCGCAGCTATCACACCTGCCACAAGACCATTGTAAGTCCTTGCCTTGCTTGTACCCTCAGTTGCTACTTTGATCGCAAATAGGTATCCAATAGACTCAATGATTGTAAGCACAGTCAACGCATAGTGTGCGCTGGGCGGTGGATATGCCCAAGGATAGAAGACTGTTGCAACGGCAACGCCTGCCCATGTTGCGAGCCAGCACCCGATGAATATGCCAGTGATAATTCCGGCATGGTCCTCCATACGTCTACCAATCATCTTGCTGACGTCAGAACTTGAACCTCCGCCACCGCTACCGAATCCTTTTGGTAAGGTCATTTGGTGTTATAACCAAAATGTATGCTTTTAAGTCTTTCTTGAGAGCAAGTACTGATTTCGCTAATTTGATCTAAAAAATAATAAAAAATGCGCTTTTTGTGCGCTTTTTTATGGGATGGATCTGCTGTACAACTTGCCCTCTAAGGCCATCTTGTACATTTCTGCAACATACGGGTTCTCACCTGGTGTTTCTGCGCCAAGTTCGACTAGTCGTGCATAGACTCTAACTACATAGGCAAGTGCGCCCATGAATGCTACGACTACACCCATGTTGAACATCCAGTGATTCGGAACTGCGAAGATCTCTTCTACATACCAGAAGTGCCACATCTCGTTGACACCGATTGTAAACATGGTAGCAAGATAACCTAGAATGGTCATCTTCAGTCCAGTGTTCATCGAGTTGTTAGGACCTCTCAGAATTGGTACCTTTCTGTCATATATGGCCACTGCGCCCCAACCTAATGGCAGAGCAATAAAGTGACTATACAGCCACCAGTGTGCTGGTGTGAAGGCACTGTCTCTGATTGATGTCTGGTGTAGAGAACCATCTACGAAATTGTCGACCTCTACTGATGCTGCTATCGATCCCAGTGCGATGACGATCATCCAAATCTTTTTCAATCTTTGGACTTCGACTTCTTTTGGAATTAATGCCGGCATTTGTGCCATGATGTCGTGGAGGTTTACTGCACATTTAAAGTATGAGTTGTAGGAATTACGCAAGTGAATATAATGTTTACATTTTTTATGTAATAAAATTAGAGAAAACGTGTTAATTGAGTTATAAATCTTTTATAAATTATCAATCCAAAATGAGACTTTTGATGCTTAACATCCATGTTAAACATAGTTTTTCTCTCATACCGAATATTGATCGCAAATAGACAGGGCAAAACATATATCGTTGTACTTTATCAGTTGGAATAGTTAAGCGATATGGTCGATAAGAAGTTTATTGTAGCTGCGATAGGTGTGATCGTCGCACTTGGAGCAATTGGACCATCATTAGCACAAATGTTCCAACAGGCTGAAGCCCATGGTGTACAAGCACAATTACAGAGCCGTTTTGTTAGGATAGATGACGAGACTTGGTCTAAGACATCAGTCAAGACAGGCGATACTTTGTCAGTATCCGGCAAATTTGTAAGTCTTGTCAACAGAGACTTGAGAGGCTGGTATACCGTATATGGCGACTCTCCAAACGCTGGTAACAGATGGGAGATTGTAGCAAGAGACCCACCTGGAAACGTCATTGACATTCCAGCAAACGTGGTGATTCCATACAAGCTGACCATCAGAGCACTAGAACCAGCTGTATATCACATGCACACGCAGCTTAACGTAGCAAGCATTGGTCCAGGTCTTGGTCCAGGACAAACAATAGTAGTAACGGGCGACCCAATTGTAAAGCCAATCCCATATGCAAACGTAGTTTACCAATCAATAGTGATTGGAGTCGGTTATGCAATTACATTCGCAACAAGACCCTGGCAAGTGATTTAAAAAAATCATCCCCTCTCTTTTCATTTAAGTCAGATAGCGGAGCCTTTGTATTTGTATTAATTTCACAATAGACCTTTCTGCATCTTATTAAATTCTACCGTCCATTTCCTAACATAATACACAGGAACTCCAATTGTAATTGGTAACGCAATGACCATTCCAAAAGGCCATTTGATACTTAGTTGTATTATAAGATCAATACCAAAGATAATTAATTCTAAAATTATTCCATTGGCAAGTTTTCTTATTCGGTAGAAAGCAATTATCTGTGTAATGAAAGTTGGAATAATAGCAAGTATGAGTTGAGTTCTAAGAAATGTTTGCTTGCTATCTTTTGGTTTCATGTTACTTGAATCCAGATTATCATCTGATTCCCTTGGAATTTCACTATTCAAGTAAAAAGTATTTCCATTTATGACTCTGTTCAATCTTCGGATCATTTCGATAGTGTGTTCAATTAGGGGTTTGGAGCGTTAAGTTCGGGGTTTGATCAATTAATATACAGATATCTGCTTCTTTTTCAATTCTTGGTCTATACGTGCAATCAATTGGGTTAACGTGGCCGGCTTTCGAATAAAATTTCGTCCGTCTAATTCAGGAAACACTCTATGAAATTCTTCACGATATTCTGTCTCAAATGCGGTACAGAAACAGATCCTGACATTACGATCAAGCTTTTTTATCTCAACATATAGCTGAAAACCATTCATCTGTGGCATTCTAATATCAATCATACAGATATCATATTCACCTACTTTATAATTCTCTAATGCTTTTTGAGGATTTGTGTGTGCGTCAACGGTATACCCTCTATATTCTAAACCTCTTTTGACTGAATTAGCAATATCGGACTCGTCATCAACGATGAGAATTTTTGGCTTGTTTATTGTAGACAATGTCTGGTATTGGTGAACCAGAGCATAAAAAAAAGCGTTTCCATCGATTCTTCTAGGAAAATCTCCTATAATCAATTATTTTTATAGGCTAATTTAATCAGGTTTTCAATCTTATTCTGACCCAAATCTAGCGTGATTTCTGCTTGTTCCGCAGATATCTTTTTGATACTGCTAATTATTTTTGAGATTGCAGCCTCTTTATCGTTACTCTAAAGTCATTCATTGGTACAATTTTCACTGTACTAATCGAGGATATTCCAACAGCAATACAAAGTTGTTCTATATCGTGAGCACTTTTAGCATCCAAGATTATTATCCATTCATGCTCTAGTACAGACATGTAGAAACCAACTACTTTGGTTATGTTGAATTTTCTTACATTTGCTTTCATTTTCTTTTGAATATCAAGAAAGATCTTCTTACTTTTTTGGTTGTTTAGAGGACATGATTCTGGACTGTGTACTGCAAAAATTCCAAATAGCATTAGTTTCGTACAGAGCCAAGTTTACTTAAACTTTAATCTCACCTTCTCCAAATCTGTTTCTTGCTCTTGAACTATTGAGAGCAATACTAGACCCTACCTAAAAGTTAAATCAAATCAGCTTGATGTATTTGCGATGGTCTTGTTTAATGATAACGAAATAAGAAAAGCACTAGTTACAGTATCGGTGGAGCAAGTCTTGCATGACATAGGTACACCAACATATGAGAAAGTCATCCACCAATTATATCAAGAATATCACTGTTACTTACCAGATTGTTTTGAACACCCAGAATATCTCAATAAAATTCTAAAGCAGCTGTTTGGAAATTCTTACCTTACCATTGTTGACTCGATCAAAAATAGATTAAAAGATTTTTCTTCTCAGAAATCAATTAATGATTTTCTTGTATCTGTTTCCAAGTAGTAGATAAAACCAAATCTATTAAATTTCTTAATATCATGCCAAGATTCTCAAGAGTTCTAGTAATTGATCTTAAAGTCATCAAAATAAGCTTGAGTATCCTTCTTTGTCCATAGACCTATTTGTCCAGTCTGGTAATACTGATTGTTTGCTTTAATTAGCTTCTGATCATCTAGATATCCACCTACTCCCTCTCCTGAAATATTCACCTTTATGGTATGCCATTGTCCAACGCTAATTTGTGCTGGTCTCTCATAATTGCACACCACAAAATTTGGATCTACTTTACATAAGGAGAATCGGCTGCTTTTTGCGTCTGCCATCAAAACAAAATAGTGAGACTTGTCTATGAAACGTAGTACAATGCCTGCAGCCTGAGCCTTTTCTCCTGAAATGATTTTAAACTTCACACTTATTTCGGCACTAGTAACTATAGGAGAGTCAGGCATAAGCTGAATATGATAATCTAGATTATCACTACCTGGTAATTTTGCAAGTACGTTTGGCTTAGATGGCGCAGACTCTTCAGATTTTGCTATCCACAAACCTGGCTGAGTATCGGTCTGTGAATCGGAGAAATATTGCGGCACTGTATTATTCTGATAAGAATCAAAGTCCCAGTCTTTTGAGTTCTTATAGCTGAAGTTCTGTATCGAATTATAAAATGCTATTGCTATGCCTATTGATGCAACAGTTGCAGCGATGGCATATCTTCGCTTTTTGCTCCAACGTACCGAAGTTCCTTTTGACAATTAATATATCACAATACTGCAAATAGTGATTCATATAAAGAAATGGCTACATCACACAAATTTCAAGACTTCTGATAGTTCTTCCTTAATGTTTGAAAGAATTGTTACCTTCGTCTTCTCACTTTCTTTTTATTTTTCCATTTATCGAATCCCCATCTGGTTGCGGAAAATACTCCAAGCGAAAAAAAGAAACCGCCTACGTATAAGAAGATAAAACTATACTGATTATGAGATATAAGTCCCCACAAGAAACCTAGCGCAGCACTAACAAATTCAGTTACAACAAAGATTGCCCATCTGTCAACCATCGTTACAGTCTAAGTTGCCATCCATTTTACCGTTTCTCAATTTCTGTTGTCAAAATATCTTCAGAAGGATCAAAATTTTTTCCTGTTCAAAACGATACAAAAATGAAAAAGGGAGATTTGTATTTTCTACTCCGCAAACTGCGAGTATGCTCGCTCGCCAACTTGCGACAAGTCTAGACCTATCTCTTCTTCTTTAGGAGTGACTCTTACACCGCCCGGCCAAATTGCATCCTGTATTCTCCATATGATGTACGTTATTCCAAAGGACCATGCTGCAGCAAATCCGGCTCCCGCCGCGTTAATTGCTTCCTGCATTGGGTTTCCAAAGAACAGTCCATCATGACCCCATGGGTTTATTCTTACTTCACTGAAAGCTCCGGTTATTAATGCTCCAGTTACACCACCCATTCCGTGTACTGCCCAAGTATCTATTGCATCATCTATTCTGGCTCTATTCTTAATGAGGAGACAATAGAAACAAACTGTTGAACAAGCAAATCCCATTATGATTGATGCCCAAACACCAATGAATCCTGATGCGGGCGTAATTGCTACAAGTCCAGCTACTGCACCATTGGCCGCGCCAATTGCACTAGCCTTTCCAGTATGTGCCCAGCTTAGAAACATCCACCACATAGCAGCTACTGCTGTAGCAAGATTTGTGTTTTGAAATGCTTCAGTCTCAAGGAATCCTGCAAATCCAGCACTTCCTGGGTTGAAACCGAACCAACCGAACCACAGTAAGGTAGCTCCCAACATGACAAGCGGGATCGAATGCGGTTCAAACGGAGCTTTTCCATAACCTATTCTTCTACCAAGGAACATTGCCGCTGCCAATCCAGCAAAACCTGACGTAATGTGGATGACTGTTCCTCCTGCAAAGTCTTCTGTTCCCAACTTGAACAACCAACCTGGTGAACTACCTTGACTTCCAAGTGACCAGTTTGCATGTCCTGCTACATCGTAAATGAATGTCGACCATAATACGACATGTATCAAGAAGGCACTCATCTTCACTCTATCTGCATACCCTGCTATAGCTAGCGCAGGAGTAATTGCAGCGAACATGAGCTGGAACATCACATAAGCCAAATGCGGTATAGTTGGAGCGTAAACATCAGCAGGTGCATTGTGCATCACATTGTTTAATCCGAACCAATCAAAGTTTCCAATAAATCCAAATGAATCAGCTGATGGACCAAACATTATCGAATAGCCCCAGAGAACCCATTGTATACTTACGATTGCATATACCATGAAGTTCTGTAAAATTACAGTCAGTGCGTGCTTTCTTCGTGTGAGACCACCATACAAGAAACCTACACCTCCAGGCGTCATTATCATGACGAAGGAAGCTGCAGCATACATGAAGGTTGTATCTCCTGTATCAATGCACGGTGCTTTATTTCCTCCAAAAGTTCCGGTTCCTGGTGGCATCATTGCTTCACCACAATGTATTTCAGATGTCTTGGCTGGATCAGCTAGGTTAACTAGTGGACCAAACTGTGCTTGAGCGTCTTGAACAGCTACTAGTCCTGAAACTGCAACTAGTAAACCGGCCAGGACGAATACAATTGGCCACTTATGCTTTGATATTATATGTAATGACACTCTTGAGATTGTTTCCGACATCTTTTCGTAGAGATGGTGTTGGTCTATAAAAGGTATTTTATCCTAAAAATTCTTTTTTATGATAGTATGTAAAACTCAACGGCCGAGCCTGTAGTAATTACGTCTGAACCAAGATATCATAAAATTGCAAAAATTCTTAAAAAAAATTATTATACAAGCTGTTTGTACTTCCCACATGGCAGAAGCTGGCATAGAGATTTTTGTTGCAACTGCAGTAGCTCTTGGTATCACAATTGCCATATACTTTGGCGAAAGAGGTTACAGATACAAGAGGATAAAGGAAGGGAAACCAGTAGGAAGTTATGGTTTCAGATACGAAACTACTGCGGGCGCACCATAAATTACATTCCTTTTTAATTTGTTCGCGTAAGATAGATTGATTTAGTAAATACAGATAGGGCTACCTATAATGAGAGTTAATTTAGACGATGATGAGTCTATTATTGCTTCACTGCCCAAAATTTGGGGTATTGCTCTTGGATGGATGGGTTTTTTTCATAAAAGTAAAGAAGGTGTTCTGGCACTAACCAACAAAAACATAATTTTTGCACCAAGGTATCTATTCATCACATCTAAAGAAAGAGAGAAGTATTTTGGAGAGGACAAAGCTAGAGTAACAAAGCTTACCCGATATTCAGAAGTGGATCTAGATGAAGATATTTCAAAGAATGAAAGGAGTTTGATAGTTCCAATTAAATCTGTGGTTGATGTGCAAAGCGTAACAATCAGGAAGGTGAATTTCTTGAGAATAACGTTCAAAGATTATAATAACAAAGAAAAGAAATACGATTTTGGTATCACTAAGAGTGTAATAAATTATCCCCAGAGGCAGCCATTAGTGTATTACAATTTAGATTGGAGCTTGTGGGTTGCTTTGATAAAATCACATATGTAATTTTTATCAAAATCATTTTCTTTCATATTCTTCAATTTATTGTCCAGATGGATTACTAAGATTACGCATTGATCTTGAGACAATAAAATCTTCTGTTGCTTCTGATTCTGTCATAAACCTGACGTCTGTTATTCTTTTTTGATACTTGAATATTTCAAGTTGATATGAATCTTTTTTTGGAATATGCAGTGCGAGCTTTAGTACAGCCGCACCATCATAATTTTCCTTGAATCCTTTGTAATGTTCTGATATTTTGAGCGATTTTAAGAAAACCCAGGTAGTTAACAATACACGCGATTGACAGTAAAGAACAAATTCGTAAACAGGATCCCTCTCGACGAATCTCATTTTAATCTCGTCATCAGGAAAATATTTTATGATTTTATTCCACGTACTAGCGAGCTTTTTTCTTCCATCAAAGATCAAGAAGATACTGGGTCTAACATCATACAAATGATATCCTATGCCCAAGAAATCATGAAACCAGTCTATCTTTGTATCAACCAAACCAATCGTTTCAAATCATGCGTCATATTTAACAATTAAACTCAAAGTTGTTACTCACAATTCATCTTAGAAATTTGAAACATGAATACAAGATGGTTATATACACGCCATAGATTTTCCATATTGTGAAAGAGAGTAGAATCAAACGCGTATCAGAAATTCTAAAGATGTCTGAAAGAGAATTAACTGAATATTTGAGAGAAACTGATAATACCTTGCAGCCAACGGATCTTCTGAAGATAATATCATTTGAACATGGCGTCAAGGTATTTTATCATCACGAGAATCAGGAAAAACCATACAAAACTCGAGTCTTCCTCCGTGGTATTGAAAATTCTGATCTCTTGAAATAATTAATAGAATTACATAATTCTAACATCGTGCAAATAATATCATGGTGGAAAATGAGTACACAGAAAGCAGATGGGAATTCATTGATAAAATTCAAAAGTGGTTTTATCAAAAAAATCAATTCTGGCTCAGCGTCAGCATCTTGACCTTTTCTTCAATCCTAATCTTGCAAGTTATTTTCAATTTCGCCGCTCAAACTAATCCCAAAGTACGAGAAGAAGTAGATTTTCTTCTGGCACCCGTTCTTGCATTGTTTGCCTTCAGTATTTTCTGGAGAGGACTTGTGCAGACCTTCCTCTGTCTAGCAGGTGGACTAACGACATATGCTGGCATGTTTCTCTTCTATACTCGCGACTTTGCAAACCAGATTGCTACCCCTTTCGTAGCCAACCGTTTGGGGTATGGCATAAAAAGTTCAGTAGTTGTCAGCCCAGATCAATTTGCAGAGAAATATTTTATCGTAGGAATATTTGCTTTATCGTTTTGTTTAGCAATGGCCATTAAACCAAATTTTTAAGCCTAAAGACTCTGGTGATTTGTTTCCGTATCCAATATGGAGGTATAAGAAAAATTTTGACATGGTGGAAGGCCTAAAGGGAATCAGACTAATTCCTCTTTTTCAAGTCTGCTGACTTTTGCTGAACAACACCCAGTTGCAAGATTCAAGTACATCACAGTAATTATGGGCGGCAGAAAATACTTGGTTTATCCATACGATTGGGTTCCAGAAGGAACTGTTGTAGTACGGGATAAAGAATCTGGTTCTGTTTTAGGTATTCCCTAACGAGAATTAATATTAATTAAAAAAATTAGTTATAGGAGGAAAGGCTTTGGTTTGAGTTCACGCCACTTGCCACGAGCCCAGAATCCCCATTTTTGCTTGTCTTCGGAATTATAGTAACATTTTTCGTTGTGTGGACAGTTAAGGCATCTTTCTGATGGTTCTATGGCTGGCACTATGTTATTTCTTAGTAGTGTGTTCAAGATACGCGCTCGTCGCTTTGTTTCGTTAAGCAGTTTTTCACTTTTTGGAACTTGAATTTCGTTCTCCCTACCTTCTTTGTCAAAGTACACTATCACGCCTTCGGGTTTGTCAAACATGTATAGGTACGAATTTAGTTGTATGAAATCCTCAGCGTATGGCATCTCTGGCAACTCGTCGGCAGCTCTGAACATCATTACCACATCATCTTCTACTCTGTCTGCTCTACCAACTAATTTTACATTAGAGCCAGCGTCTAGCTCTCCTTGTATTGGTTTTTCCATGATACTTAGTGCACTCTTTTGCATTATTTTCGACATCATCTGCTGATGGGTACGTTCCGACGGATCTTTTCGATCTAGATAGGAACTTCGTAGACAACCGCTTACCTCATCTACGGTTACCTTACTTTCGTCAGCTGCGGGCGGATTTATGGCCGCAAATATCTCTTCAATCACATCGTAGACATCATACTTCGCTGGTGCGTCTCCTGCTGCTCTGTAATTTTCAATTCCTTCCTTTAACTTCTCTTGGACTTTCTCTACAATTCTAACCTTCTTGTACCTAGCTTGTGATTCTGTCATTCTTTTGAAAAGGGGTTTTTGTTCTATAAAAGGTATTTTATCCTAAAATTTGTTTTTTATGATATTATTCTTTATTTGATATTCTTCTAGGGAATAATTTTAATAAAAGCATTTCATAGGTGCAATGGATCCTAACCATGAAAAAACTAGAAGCTATAATTCCGGAAGACAAGTTAGATGCCGTGTTTAATTCATTAATACAGTTAGACATAGGTGGTTTCACATATTTCACTGTGAAAGGAAGAGGAAAGAGGCCCAGACAAATGGTTTCATCTGGAAGAGGGGGACGATTTGAATCTGCGTATAATGTAAATGCAAGCATCATCGTCGTTGTTCCGGATAGCAAGGTAGACAACGTAGTCGATGCCATAACTTCTAATGCAAGCACAGGTTTGGCTGGAGAAGGCAAGATATTCATCTACAATGTAGACGATGCCGTTGATATAGGAACCAAGAAACGCGGCGAGTCTTCACTCTAAATTTCTTTTACATATTTTATATCAAATTCCTTTTTAGAGGATCAACTATATAGCTCTAGTATTTACAGCAAGTTCATGTTCTGGCCTGGGATGGGGGATCCTGCAAAACGCAGAAAGACCCTGAAATATCTAGCAATTACAGCCATAATAGGAATATCAGTAGCATTGATCAATACATACATTCAATCACAGATAAAGAAAGATGATCCTCTTTACCAGTGCCTAAATGGTCGCAATGATCTCAACTATAAGATATCTGTAACATTTGAAGTTACAGTGGATGGGAAAAAGAAAGACATACCAGCAAATGTTGGAATTACTAAGGATTGTCGGAGATCAATATACACACTTACTGATGATGGAACGATCCACGTAGTATCAACAAAAAAGTATCCATTTGAAGTAGGCCAGTTCTTGTGGATTTGGGGTTTTAATCTAAGAGACATGGATGAGACTAAATCAAGGATATATGTGAAT
>MNFB01000029.1 GCA_001917995.1 Thaumarchaeota archaeon 13_1_40CM_4_38_7
AACTGACAAAATTTTAATTTAGTACTGTATATAGTAATGTTAGGTGAAAAAATGAGTAGTGTAGAAAAGATTCAGATGCATTGCGACTGTGGCATTTGTGGCCACTTTATGGAGCAAGAATGCATAGAAAAAGAATGCAGGTGCTGCCTTAACTTTCATTTAAGGTCAGGACCTGGAGTAGGACGCAACGTATCAAGTCTAGTCTAGGAAAAAGATGCTGTTATAATATAACAAGGCAACCTTACGCTACGTGATTTTATTTTTGATTTTGATATCTCTAGGATATCTTATGAAACCATGAAACCGTGGGGGAAATATGCAAATATGAGTACCTGTTTTAAAAAAATAAGGCCCCACGGTTTCAAACTTAACACCACTCTAAAATAGATAAGTACCAGTGAGTATTTTTTGCGGAAGGACTCTGGCTGGCTCTTCAAACACCATGTCCATAACTGCCAATAATTAAATACAATTGTAGCCTTGAAAATAGCTGGACTAGAAAAATTATGATTGAGGTTCATGGATATGCAGCACAACAAGCCAAAGCACAGCTTGCTCCATATTCCTTTCAAAGACGAGAGCCAGGCAACTATGACGTTGTAATAGATATCAAATACTGTGGAATATGTCACACAGACATACACCAAGTGGGTGACGAGTGGGGAGGATCAACATTCCCAATGGTTCCAGGACATGAAATAACAGGCATTGTCCTGCAAGTTGGGTCAAAAGTAACTCGATACAAGGTAGGTGACCAAGTAGGGGTAGGATGTTTCGTCGATTCTTGTCGCAAGTGCGGTCCTTGTAGCAAAAGCCTTGAGCAGTATTGTGTAGAGGGAATGACTACAACTTATAATGGAATTGAAAGAGATGGAAAAACTAAAACCCAAGGGGGATACTCTGACAAAATTGTTGTAGATGAAAACTATGTACTTCGGGTTCCTGGCAACCTTCCTTTAGACAAGGCAGCGCCACTTTTGTGTGCAGGTGTTACGCTTTATTCTCCTTTAATGCATTGGAAGGCAGGCCCTGGAAAGAAGGTTGCAATCATTGGTCTTGGCGGCATAGGTCACATGGGAGTAAAACTGGCCCATGCACTAGGTGCTGAAGTCACTGTGCTTAGCCATTCGCTTAAAAAACTAGAGGACAGAAAAAAGTTGGGTGCCAATTATTTTTACGCCACCTCTGATCCTAAAACCTTTGAGAAGCTCAAGCGGTTTCAGCAGAACTTGACTGGAACCAGTACTTGGATTTGCTTGCACTTGACGGTGCAATGGTCGTAGTAGGAATTCCAGAAAACCAAACACCTGTTGGTTCATTTTCTTTAGTCGCCGGTCGCCGTAGTCTTGCAGGCTCGCTCATCGGCGGCATTAAAGAGACCCAAGAGATGCTTGATTTTTGCAGCAAGAATGATATAGCAAGTGAAATCGAGCTCATCCCGATTCAGAAAGTAAATGAAGCTTACAAACGAGTCCTCAATAGCGATGTGCGATATAGGTTTGTTATAGATATTAAATCACTTGAGCAAAAGTAACTACTAGTGGTATTATTTGATTAAGATACAAAACCTCACAAAGCGATATCAAAAACTAACAGCAGTTGACAACCTTAATCTTGAGATAGCCAAAAATGAAGTCTTTGGGCTGTTGGGTCCAAACGGTGCAGGCAAGACTACGGTAATTCACATGCTTGCCACATTACTCAAACCTACTTCGGGAACAGCTATAGTAAACGGTTATGATATAATTTCAGATCCTAGCAAAGTACGCTCATCAATTGGGATTGTGTTTCAAGCACCAAGCAGCGATGACATGCTGACAGGTTATGAGAACCTTAGAGTGCATACATCTTTGTATCAAGTCCCATCATCTCAAAGGAAAAAAAGAATCCAGGCAGTGCTAGAACTCGTTGGACTAGCTGACAGGCAACACGACCAGGTTAAGAAATATTCTGGTGGTATGCGTCGCAGACTAGAAATTGCAAGGGGTCTTTTGCACAAACCCAAAGTAATGTTTCTTGATGAGCCAACACTTGGCCTTGATCCTAGCAGCAGGGAGATGATGTGGAAGTATATTGAAAAACTTGTCAAAGAAGAAGAGATGACGCTGATTCTTACAACACACTATATGGAGGAAGCAGACCATCTTTGCAACAGGATTGGAATTATAGACCAGGGAAAAATAATTGCGCTAGATACACCTGCTAACCTAAAAAGATCAATTGGAGGAGACATTGTCAAGATCAAAACAAAATCACATACTGACTTGGAGGAATTGCGAAAACTAGTCTATGTCCGTAAGATTGAGTCAGTTGATGGAAATGTGATATTATATGTTGACAATGCTAGGGCAAACATTGCAGATATTTTGCAGCATGTTAAAGCAGAATATGTAGAGTTTAGATCCCCTGATCTAAATGATGTGTTTTTAAAACTTGCATCAAAAAACATCAAAGAAGATGGAGAAGGAGGTTTTATGGAGAGATATGCCCAGTATGGAAAATAATTTTGCATTTTTTGAAAAGATATATGCGCTTTGGCTACGAGAGTTTAAGGTATTTTTGCGTGAGAAAAGCAGGCTTGTTGCATCCACGTTTACACCGCTTTTGTGGCTTTTTGTAGTGGGAATTGGTTTTGGCTCTGTTGCAACCTTGCCTGCCATGAGTTCTGTTGGGTATCAAAAATTCATCTTTCCAGGTATAGTGTGCATGTCAGTCATCTTTACGTCAATATTTTTTGGATCATATATCATCTGGGATAGAAAATTTGATTTTCTAAAAAGTGTAATGGTGGCCCCTGTAAGTAGGGTTACGATTTTTGTGGGAAAAGCCCTTGGCGGCATGACAAGTTCTCTGATTCAAGCTGCGATACTTTTGTCAATTGGGGTAATAATTGGAATCACATATTCACCTCTAGGAGTGCTTGAGACCATAGTCATTGTATTGCTTCTCTCTTTTATCTTGACATCACTTGGTCTTATCATGGGAAGCTACATGCAAAGCCTAGAGGGATTTCAGATGATTGTAAGCTTTGTTGTATTTCCGTTGTTTTTTCTTAGCGGTGCGCTCTTTCCACTAGAAAAACTGCCTCAATGGTTGATGGTTTTGACTTCAATTGATCCTGCTACATACGGTGTTGACGCAATGAGGATTGCAATGCTAGGAATAGGTACAAATTCTTTGGCACTAGATATTGTAGTTTTGCTTGGATTTGCCATATCGTTTGGTGCGATAGGTGCATACTCGTTTGCAAGGATGAAAGCTGTCTGATGATATCATACACCTAATTCTTGCCAAACCTTTGTGTCAGATCTGTGAGAGTCTGACACTCGGGTTCTGATTAATCTGATTGTCACTCTTACCAGGTTCGAATCTTTCAAAACTCGAACCTAAAGTAAAGAATATCGTTCAATCTACCGAAGGTAGATCAAGGTAGATCGTGGTAAACTATGCCTATAATATCAGCAAAAGTAACTGAAAGAGAATTGGAAGCAATAAGAGAATATGCTAATGCCTGTGGCGAAACTGTTTCAAATCTAATTCGCAAAATAATGATAAGACAAGTTACTTTCATGGATGGTAGTGATGATGTTGCTGACTATAACTGTGAAATTTTGATACCGGATAATGTTTCAGGAGAGGAAGAGAACAAAATCGTTCTAGGAACTCATAATAAAATTAGGAAGATTTTGGGATTGAAAGAACTGGCTGAAATTTAATTTGCAAATAACTTATACATTTAATTGAAAATATTTAATTTTTTTAATTGCGGATTGTTTTTTATGATTTTAAATAACTCGTCATTTTTTATCTTCTCTATAATTTGTTTATTGTAATGTATTGCTTTATTCAATAATTTAATAGAATCTGATACTTTTCCCATTGTTAGCTTCAGCCTAGCTTTCAGATACAGAAAATCGGATGATTTCTTATTTTTATTCAATAATTTGTTAATCATATTCATAGCTAGATCCATTCGTCCTAAATCAGTAAGAACTAAAATTTTGTTTTTAAGTCCTATCTCGTGTTCTGGTTCTATAGATAATGCCTTATTCAAGTATGATAAGGCACTATTATTATCCCCGTTGGTAGCTAATATGGCGGCCTTGTTGATTAGTGCTTCCGCACTTGTTCCTTTTTTTATTACTTTGTCATAATACTTTATTGCATTATCTAATTCATTCATGTCATGATATGTGACTGCAATATTGTATAGTGGTAATGTATCATTAGGATCTAATTTGTGAACAAATTGAGGCATCGATATTGCTTCTTGATATTTTTTGTTGTCTGAGTAAATAACGGCTTTATTATTTAATGCATCCGTTGAATGTGGATTACTTTTTAATAGTTTATTGAAACACAATATAGCGCTTTTATCATCCTGTAAATGTCGGAATTCAAGTCCTCTCCGTAATCCATATACTTCTCTATTAGGCATTAGTTTAGAAGCTTTAGTAAAATAATCCAATGCGGTTGAATGATTTCCTAATTCGCACATGGCAATACCCAATCTATAATTTACTTGTGGTTTATTCGGTCCCTTTCGTAAAGCTAATTTGTATTGGGTGATGGCATCTTTGTACCTGCTATTTCTTTCATAGACTAGTCCTAAATGATATAATGCATGAGGATCGTTTGAACTAACTTTCAGTGCCTTTTTATACCATTTAATTGCCTCTCTACTTCTTAGTTGTTTTTCAGCTAAATTTCCCAATTGAATATACGCTTCTGTATAGTTTTTATCTATTCGTAGCGTGTCATGAAGATATTTTTTTGCGTCTTGAAATTTATCTATTGTACCTAACACATAACCTAAATTGTTTAATGTTGTGACATTCGTTGGTTCATATTTCAAAATTGTTTTGAAAAGTTTTATTGCTTGTAGGGGTTTTTCTAACCTGTTTAATGTAAGTGCTTTACTTCCCATGGCGCTTATGTTATGGGAAGAAATGGACAGTATAGTATCATAAAGAGCTATGGCTTTCTCATATTCGTCCTTATCCAAATGATGGTCGGCTCTTTTAAAAAGTGTGAGTAAAGTACGCTGTTTTTTATCTACATTTTTAGTTTTACTTGTCTTTTTTAAATTTTGGTCTATTGCATAGCTTTGTAAATGGACATGAGCGGATTCCATTTGTTCATAATGTGTCGTAAATGTTTGAGGATGATATAGTTGGCGAACTTTTTCTTCCCAATCTGCTCTGTATTTTAATAGCTCTGATTTTTTGAATTTTCTACCAAGTTTTCCCTCTTTTTCTACTCTGTCATGACATCCAATGCATAATACAATCAGATTGTTGTCATTGTAATTAGACGGTTTTCCATCAAATGGTGTATCTGTACAGCATTACCTGCGATATTGCAAATTGAACAAGTATGTCTGCTTGCATACAAAAGCATACTCTCAATTTTAGAAGGTATTTTTTTACGCAACTATTCATCAACAAAATAAATTACTAAATAAAGTCTTTTAATAATTATTCATATCTCTGATATTATTTTCATAATTTAATGAAATTCCTAACAATTTATGAACTCGCTTGATTGAAAAATCCGAAAATTGAACCGATATAAGCACTCAGACCATCGGGCCCGCGCCTAACTTAATTTAGAGAACAACGGCCTCTGCCCATACTGTCTTAGAATATCGTTGATTCCATCAACCAGACTTGAAATCCCGGGAACAGAAGCTTTGTTTTTTATCAAATCAGGTTTTATTGTATTCAAATAATGCAGCATCTTTTTTACAACCTTTGTCTTTTTTGTCCTCGACGCATACATGTTTTTAATATCTTTGAGATTTGCTGAAATATCACAAAGCTTGATTAGCTTTGCATCAAACGAGGCTTCTTTGAGTTGCCTTACATACTGTTCTTCTTGTCTTGATTTAGAAAACGTCTTGTCCTTTGACAGTGCCAGAACTAGCACTGATACCTTTGAGCCAAATCTCTTGTCTATATCATCAAATGTAGTATTGGTGTCTTCTATGGTATCATGAAGCCATGCAGCACACAAGACATCCTCATCTGTTACACCTAGATTCTTGAGTCTGGCTACGACTCCTGACAAGTGTTCATGATATGACGTTACACCATCTTTTCGTGTTACTGCGGAATGTCTTTCTTTTGCAAAATTTTCTGCAGACTGGAATTTAGACAATTAATCGAAGTCTTCCCTAAAAAGCAAATTAATCCTTGTGTTATATCTTAAACTAATCTAGCTTTACCTGGCTTGGAATTTTTCCAAAGTAGGCTTTGACATGTGGCCTGAAAAGATAATAGAGAATCACACCGTCAATAATTCCACCAATTACAGAACCACCAAGGCTTGACGGGTTTGCCTGTACGATAACTGTAATTGCGTCTGTGGCCAAGGATATTACAGCAAGAGCAACAGCTATTTTCCAGGCCCATTGCTTTCCTTTTAACAATCCAATCCCAGTTGCAATGTTGGCAATTCCTAGTGCAACCATTCCACCTGCAATGGCGTAACCAAAGGAACTTGTTAGAACCTGAAACACCATAGAGCTAGAATCTATGGAATATTTCTCAGGGTTCGAGCCAATAATTGGTATTGCAATAAAAAGCCCAAGGCCACCAAGCAAGAAGATAAGGCCTGCTATTATGCCAAGTATTCCTATGATTGTAACTCCAAAGGGTCGATGGCGCTGCATTTTTGACTGTATCATAAAACCAAACACTTGAGATTAAGAAGATTGGTAAACATTTTTCACTAAAAAGGGTTCTATCTTCAGGTATGAGTCAAGGTTACATCTCGCTTGAACTTAAATAATGCAAGTAACACAATCCAGCATGCCAAGTATGAAATGCGTATCATGCGGAATTGGGTTCTTTTCTCCAACAGGTGCAGACAAATGTTTTAAATGCTCAGATAAAGGACCACATCAGACAGAATCAAGTCACGACTCAAGTCATGATTCTTGTGGTTGCGGACATAGCCACTAAAACCCATTTTTTGCCGATCAAAAAACGAGTAGCGAAGGATATTTCTACTGCAATATTCTTTTGGAGTAGTTTCAGTTACAATGTGGGTGAATTTATCTAGGACAATGACGCTATGATAGTATTGACTAGCTGGTTTTTTCCAATAATAATTGTAACAGCTACATTAATTCTAGCTGGAATGATTTCTGGCATATCTCCTGTCTTCGCAGAATCATGGTATCCTGGTCAGGGCCTAAAGCAAGGCGATTATTTCAGGTATAATGTCTGCTGGACTGATCATAATAACTGCGATTTTTTCGAGATTGATTTTTGGGTAAAAAGTAAAACCCTTGATGGAAACGGATGGAATTTGGAATTTGCAGCAATAGATGGATCAATTAAACAAAAAGGTGCTGTCACAATAGGGA
Source organism: Thaumarchaeota archaeon 13_1_40CM_4_38_7 (assembly GCA_001917995.1). Taxonomy (GTDB): domain Archaea; phylum Thermoproteota; class Nitrososphaeria; order Nitrososphaerales; family Nitrosopumilaceae; genus Nitrosotalea. Next base: position 7,373 of record MNFB01000029.1, read on the forward strand.
TGATAACTCCAGATCCAATGTATCCAACTCCAAACATTTCTGATTATACAAACGTATACAAAAATACAATTGCTTGGTTAGATTCATGTGCGACAAGTGAAACTCCTAAAGATTTTAGTCTGCTTGCGTGGTGCAGAAACGGAGGTGTAGGAGGCCAGACGGTATCTCCAGAAGGCCAAACTGACGTGACCGTTCACGCCGGAAAATTCAAGGCCTGGATGATAGGGTGGCACAAGGGTGTGGACAGTACAATTTGGGTAGTACCAAGTCTTCCATTTCCAGTAAAGGCTCAAGTTTTTGCAGACGTGACGCAGGATCCAATACCGCCGCAATATGTTTTTGAATTATTGGAAAAAGGAAATAGTTCAACAGAACCGCAGTTCTTAAAAAATATTGGTGTAGCTCCACCACCGCCAAAAAATACTAACTGTGAGACACCAAATATGCAAACGGATTCAATTCATAATTCTCACAATACCGATACAGGTAACATGATAATTGAATATCGTTACAGTCCATCAATACCAAAGCAGGGATGTCCAGTCGAATTCAGACTCTCATTTGAGAAGAATTTTGACCCAAATCAAAAATATTCCAACGTATATTATGACATTTTTACTGTCAACGATGCAGGCAAGAAATTAGCTTCAGAAGCTCAAAGCTTGGGCAAACAAAATTTCTTAGCACCCGTAGGAGACGATGATAGGACATTAACGATAAAGGAAGCTCCACCAGTTACTCATTACGTTGTTTATATTTCTGGTGTTGCAACTGGAGGTAACTTTGACACATCACCATCAGGGCTTGTTAAAATCGATGTTCAAACTACATCAGTTCCAGAATTTGGTACGCTAGCTACAATAGTGCTAGCCGCTGCGTTAATATCAATAATTGTGATATCTACTAGGACAGGACTAAGATTTACCGCGAAACAATAGAGCACGAAAGTTAAATGTAAATTTGAACCTACTACTTTTCTTCACTCCAATGTTACAATCTTTCTTCCAATGGAATAATCACGACCACATTTTGGGCAGTTAAAACCATTCCAACCTATTTGATCTAAAGCTATCTCTTCATCTGAATGGTTTGCACAGCACAGTCTTTGTTCTGTGAACAAGCCACCTTCAGGGTGAATGCTTTTAGTAAACAATGGATCACGAACCGAGATTGGTTCCAGTCTTGCCTTCTCTTCTATTGCCGATATGGCTTTCATGTCCACACTTGACTGAAAAATTATATATCAATTTAAGAGGTTTTTGCGGCAAAAATGTTGTATCATCTTCTTCTCATGAAACTTTATCTTTGCATTGACTAAAATGAGAAGCATGATAACAATTACAAAATCAAGCGAGCATTACAGAAACAAGACTGATTGGCTAGATACCACGCACCACTTTTCGTTTGCCAATTATTTTGACGCAAATAAGATGAATTTTGGCCCGCTTCGAGTATTCAACGATGATATAATACAGCCTGGAACCGGATTTGACTTGCATCAACACCACGACATGGAAATAGTAACATATGTCATAGAGGGCGAGCTTGAACACAAAGACAACAAGGGAAACCACGGAGTTGTACATCCAGGAGAAGTTCAGAGAATGTCTGCAGGTTCAGGAATAATGCATTCAGAGTATAATCATTCAAAGGAAAAACCATTAAGACTGCTTCAGATGTGGGTCTTTGCAAGCAAGAAAAACCTTGAGCCATCTTGGGAACAGAAAAGATATGCAAAAGAAGAACGAAAAAAAAGCTTTTACGTGTCATTGCCTCTGAGGGTTCAAACTCGGATACAATGCACATACATCAGGATACCAACTTTTACATCTCGGCACTGGATTCTGGCGCGACAGTCAATTACAAGCTACAGCCTGGAAGAAAATCATACTTGTTTGTAATAGACGGTAACATTCGTCTAAATAACAAAGAAATGAAAACAAGAGACGCAGCCAGGATAGAAAATCAAAATGATATAATCATAAAAGCTGTTGTGTCAACAGAACTAATACTAATTGATCTGCCAGAAAAATATGCAGTAAATCAGTGATATTTTAGGATTTGTTCCTGTTTTTAGTATGTAATAGAACATTGTGACAGCAGTTTTAATAGACAAGCCACGTATGATAAAATAGATGTTTATTGTGCTCGAAAGCGAAGTACAAAGGGGACTAACTACACTAGCGATAGAAAAGACTCTGCTTGACATTGGAAAACCAGCTTATGAGAAGGTATCAAACATGTTATACAAGAACTATCATTGTTACATCCCAGACTGCTACGAGCATCCAGAATATCTAAATGAGACACTCAAGAAAATATATGGAAATTCATACCGTGTCATAGTAGAATCAATTCACAAACAGCTAGAAGAATTTGCGTACAA
>MNFB01000050.1 GCA_001917995.1 Thaumarchaeota archaeon 13_1_40CM_4_38_7
GGAACTGTTTCTACTATTGGAACTCCTAGTGCAGTTTCTCCAACTGAAATTTCAACAGGTGCGTCTACATCAGTAGATGGTGTGCGCGTTTTTGGAAATGGCACCATAATTACTTCTGTGAACGGAACGTCCATGTCATTTTTCTTTGATCCAAGTGGACCATCACAGTCCACAATATCATTGACAGTAATTAGTAATGATCTATCAGGAAATCAAATTACAGGTATGTGGACTGAACTGCATGACTCTAGTGGTAAAACTTTGAAGACAGGATACACTCCAATCTCCTTCTCGGTTACTTCTGGAACTCAGTATATTGTTTATGTATCAAATTGGCAAAATATTGTCTTTAGTCATTGGGAGGATGGGAGTACCAATCCCCAAAGAACGGTTGTACCAATACAAAGTACAACCTTGACTGCATACTATTCTACAGGTAGCACAGCTACACCACCACAGTCTCCAACTGGGCTTGCAGCTGTAGCTGTCTCACCATCACAAATAAACCTAAGCTGGACTGCAGCATATGATGGAGGATCAGCAATTACAGGATACAAGATAGAAAGATCTGCAGATAATGGTGCAACATGGTCTACCATCGTATCCAACACAGCTTCAACATCAACAACATATTCTGATACTGGTTTACTTCCCAGTGCAACCTACACTTACCGTGTTTCTGCTATCAATTCAGTAGGAACAAGCTCTCCATCTAATACGGCATCTGCAACTACCTTCAACATTACAACGGGTGGTACGGATCATAATATTGCCAAAATCAAAACTGGTCTTGTTGCATCTGATCCGCTAGACAATGAAACAAAAACTAAGCAGCAAGTTCTTGCAGATACCAGATATTGGAGCTATGACGGTAGTGCAGTTGCTGAACATGCGCCATATGATATCTACAAAGACTCATTGGGGTTGCACATTGGGGTACAGGCAAAATCTGGTGGAAAGTGGGCAGGATTTTTCGCAGTCACTCCAAATACTAATGCAGCAGTTTTCCATTCTGTTATAGCAAATCCAGTCAGAACTATTCCTAGAGACTCTTATGAGAATGGACTTTACGTGCAAACCTCTCAACCACTAATCAACTATGTCACATGTGTTTCACTTACAAATAACCAAGCAACAATCTGGGCAATTGTAAATACTATTGGCAATGCTAACCAGGCTACAAAATATACTGTATTATGGTTAGATAACAGTCCTAACCAGCCACTTACAAAAGACTGTACAATTATAACAAACGGTAACAACTACCTCAAAGTGTATCTTGATGGTGTAATGGTTTATTCGAGCAACAATTTGAATTTGCAGATGCCTGCGCCATTTAACGCATATCTTGAACCTGAGACATCATATGCTGGTAAAATCTTGTATGGCGTTTACAGTGACTATTATGCAACATCGGATGAAACTATTCAAATAACCAATAATCCACCTAATGCTGCTAGTGCGTCAGTAGTTGATTCTGTAGGTAATGTACTTGCAAGTGCTCCAGTATCAGGCGGAACTGCCAAACTTGATGTAGGAAAATATCACTTTCCAATAATGGCATACATCAAAGTATATGATTCAACCAATACACAGGTTGCATCAACTTCAAGTATGATAAACATCACGGGCGGTGATGTCTTTGCAGTTAATTAGTGATAAAAAATAATTTTTCCACAAGTGGACCCAAAATTAACCCAAGATGGTACCTGAGTTCCACTAGGCCCAAACTAGGATAAAATAAGTTGCTTCGACTTTTTCCGAGTCCCTAAAAGGCCCAACACAGTGTGTCTTATTTCGTAATCTTGTATAGGACTATGAAAATTCTATGGTTACTTTATTGATTTACTTTAGTGTGCTTCCAACTAAAATCCCATTAGCCCAATAGTTTCCTGTTTGGCTGTCTGGTAGAATATCGTATGTAAATTGATACTTGTATTGTACGAGTTCTATTGATTTTACCGTCGATCCATCATATGTTTCTCCAACTTTGAGGCCCGCGATTGCTCTACCGTCATATGTTGGATGATTAGGTGATACAAACAATTCTCTTCCATCAGCTAGCTGTAAGTCTATTACTTTATGCGTGTCACCTACAAACACATTGTTAATCTTGATGACTTTGGACTTGATTATTATTCCGTTTGAATTTGTAGACCATACAGTCATGCCATCCTTGATGTCTTTGACGTTAACATCTCCGGTTGGTGTTCTAATTACAGAATTTGCCGACAGACAAATAGGACATCCACCATAAGGTTTTCCCATCGATTTACCTATTGATACTGCTATCGAGTTTGGATAATTGATTGCTGTTATTACAAGTGGTGCAGAACCATCACATGTTGGGTTGAGTGTGTCACCAGTATGCATTATAGTAAAATCTCCAAGTCCAAGACGCATTATTGGATATGGATTGTTATAATATCCAGTTACGTTATTGGGGTTTATTTTTGATATTGTAAATGCTCCAACCTTTTGTCCCACTGAATAAGTAGTAGCATTTGAGAGTGGTGGTGGATTTGTTGGCTGGCATGAATAAGATCCAGCAGATATTTTGATTGCACTGTATCCAATTGAACACTTGGGCAGACTGTAATTACAAGCTGTCCAATAAAGATCTCCCTGCAAGCCTGTTGGGCAGGGTATAGAATTTGGCTCACAAATATTTCCACTGAACGCTCCATTACAATTTGGATACACAACCCCTGAACTAATTGGACATATTGTATTTGAACTCGGAACGCAATTTGATATCACTGGCTGGGGTGGAATAAATGGTGGAGTTGTTGTGCACATCCCGTTTGAGTATGTCATACGACTTGGACATGTTGGAGTAGGACGCATACACGGTAATGCGTACGAATAAGGAATCAATGTGTCTCCATTACATGCCTGTGTTGGAGTTGTTTTTGGAATGCTTGTAACACATTGATCATTAACCATCGTCTGACCTGTTGGGCAGCTTGTTAGTTTTGGTGATCTAGCTATTATTTCCCATCCACGTTCAGCAAGTTTCTGCGCTGTTTGTGGTTTTACACATACTGGTAAACCGTCTTTTTTTACAACTAACTGAAGATCATGTCTGCAAATGATATCTTTGAGTGCTATTCCTGATTTGAATTGCTTCAGTGGCGAAACATACGATGCATCATTTTGAGCAAATGTAAGAGGCATTAGTAAAGCTGATGAAACTAGAATTGAGGCAAAGATTAATGCCTTCAAAGTTAGCGACATTGAAAATTAGATTGTCCTCAGCCTGAAAAGCATTTGGATACAATTCTTCTACTGCGTAGTCCTATATATCACACTACAAAGATTCAATCCATATTTCGACTTTCGGGAATGCTAAAGTAAAAAGTAGTTCCATTTCCTTCCTCGCTTTCCATCCACATTCTACCTCCCAATCCCTCGGTTATTCCTTTGCAAATTGCTAGTCCGAGGCCATTTCCGCCGTGTTTCCTGCCTAGTGAGGTATCAACTTGGTAGAATTTGTGGAAAAGAAGTTCTTGTTGATCTTTTGGAATGCCTATTCCATTATCTTTCACATAAAAGACAATCATCTCACCTTTACTTCTTGCACTAATCTCTATTCTCCCTTGCTTTACGGGGATAAAATCTGTAGAGTTTAGAACCAAGTTATCAATTATTTGCCTAATTCTGTGCTTATCGCTTATTAGAATCAATTTTTCTTCCGATGAATTTACAAAATCTACTTGTTTTTCTTGCATAAGCGGCAAATATTCCCTGTATATTTCTATCATAAATTCAGTCACATCAAATTTTATTTTATCAAACTTCATGCGACCCATTTCCAGTTTTTGTGCAGTCAATAAATCTCGAATACGTCTATGCATTTTGTTAGAATTCTTATAAATCTCCTTAATCATTTTCTGCTGTTCGGATGTTAGATTATTTGATGAGACATGTTTTATTAACATTTCACAATATCCCAATATAGGAAATAGTGGAGTTTTCAGTTCATGTGTTATCATTGAAGTGAATTCATCTTTTAATTTCTCCATCTTTTTAAGCTCTGTAAATTGCAATTCTAATATTGCTTGTCTTTCTATTTTTTTTCTTGCTTCGTAAATTTCTGAAATATCTTCTATGATGGTATTACTTCCAATCAATCTTTGATTTTCATCATAAAGATTGCTTGCACTAATGAGTGTCGGTAGGATGGCTCCATTCTTAGCCTTGAGCCAAATTTCTCTATTCTTAACCATTCCAGTCCTTTTCCATGTTTCAAATGAGTCTCTCATGGCCTCAATATCATTGTCAGCTGTATGATTAAATATCGACTTCCCGATAATTTCTTCCTTTGTGTATCCCAAGCGTTCTGCGTACGATTTATTACAATTGACGATAATTCCATCTGTACTAATTGTACGATAAAGAGCTGGTGAGTTTTCATAGAGATCTTGGTATACTTTTTGAGAACGAGAATGAAGTTCTTGAGATTTTCTCAATGAATTTATCATAGGTTTGAATGAGAGGACAAGAAAACAAATTGTAACAAGTGTAAAGATTAAAACGTAAATTATGATAATATGCGTGGTATTAGTGAGCAACTTCTCACTATCTGCCGTTATTGGCTCTGCGGCATTACTCAACTGATTCAATGAAACGTATCCAACGCTTGAGATCATTAAAGAAAATACGGAAAACATAATGGAAATTTTTGGAACAATCTTCATGTCATCTAACCAAGGTAATCTCTTGGCAAACCTGTTCATTGTTATTTTAAGCAGTATGCTTACATGCAAACGACGTTTTTTTCCAAAGTCGGATCCCTTCTTATCTTTCTGTTTGGTCTTTTCTCTTTGGCCTAGTGTAGCAGTACAAGATTTTAAAATGGAACTTAGCATCACACAACAACATCTAGTGATTCTACAGTTTTCAAAAGAAAAGCTAAATCACAAGGTTTCTGTATCGCTTCACAAATTCCGTGGTAATGATCCTCGATTATGACATCGCCAAGTGGCATAGCGGTTAACACGATTATTTTTTGGTTTTTGATTTTTCCTTCTTTAATAAGTGAATCAATAAAATCCTTCCCAGTGAACTCTGGCATAGCCAAATCCAGTATGATGGCATCAAATTTCGTATTGAAACATAGCGATAATCCATCTTTTCCGTCGTTTGTGGCTATACAATCATGTCCTTTCAATTTGAAAAACTGTGAGAGTAATTCAGTGACACTATTGTTATCGTCGACCACAAGTATTTTCATCCACTAATTGGTATTATTAACAGGATATACACAAGAGTATGTCAGAGTTTTGGAAATACAGTTGGTCTATTATTTGGGTTCCACACGAAAATCCATTTTTTCAATATATTCTGACAAAAGTCTTTTCATTTCTTGCTCTCTTGCAGGGTGCAAATTACACGTTGAACAAATGACGTGCAAATCGTGAATATCTATTGGCCGTCTTGGATCCTGAGGCAGTATACTTTCAAAGCATGCATTTCTCAAATCAAGTGGTATTCCACACTTACACTTGTGTTGTTGTTGTCTTAGCAGCCACCTCTTGTCTGAGTCACTAAATCTTCTCCAATGGGTTCTTTTGGACTGTAGCGCGGGTGCCATTAACAATCCATTCATTTAGGTTAAAACTTAACGTTTAGGTTGTCCTGTTTGTGTGCATACACTAAACAAAAACACAAGTGAACACAAAGACTGGAGGGATAACTTTGTTAATCGAGATATAATAACAACAAAAAAGATTGACTGTAGAAGCTAATGAAGGAACAAGCGGGGGTGGACTGTATTGCCTTCACTGAGTGTATTCCAAATGAGTGCTGGAAAAAAAGCTCAGCAGGCAGTGATCCAAATAGTATTACATGGGTTACTCTTTCATCCTGTACCACAACACCAAAAGTGTTAGTTATCAACAAATTGGAAAGAACGGAACTAGTTTTTTCAAAAGTTGGTTCTACAATAGTCATAAAAGATAATCGTCTTTGTTATCACAAAAGTAATTTAGTTAGAATAGACGAACTGTAATGGTTTTACAAATGATTAATGATGTCTCCTTCTTAAGGAAAAATGTCTTGATTTTATTTTTTTAGGATGAGTAAAATAAAAAGTAGAGCCTTTTCTCCATTGGCTTTCAACCCACATTCTACCACCTAGATTTTCAACAATCCCTTTACATAGAAATAGACCAAGACCAAGGCCAAAGTGCTTCCTTCTATAGGATGAGTCCTCTTGAAATAATTTTTCAAAGATTTTATCCTGTGCATTTTTGGGTATTCCTTTCCCGTTATCCTTAACATAAAATGTGACTTGGCCACTTTTTTCTCTCGCACCAACTTTGATAACGCCAGCTCTTCTCGGGACAAAATCAATTGCGTTCAAAATAAGATTAGATAGAACTTGTTCTAATCTGTCTTCGTCTGTTCTAAGCACTATTCTTTTCTTGCCTTGATTCACAAGCCGAATCTTCTTTTCTTCCGTGATCGGTTTGAACCTGTCGATAATTCTTTGAATAAACCTATTTAGCTCAATTATGTCAAAGGAAAATAACATCGCTCCATACATCAATTTTTTGGTATCAAGAATATTTTCTATTTCATTTTTCAGTATCATTGAATTAGCAGATAAAATATCAATCGCATGTTTTTGTTTAGTATTTAAGGCTCCTATTATTTTATGATCTTGTAGCACTTGGCACCATCCTGATATCAGAGTCAGTGGAGTTTTCAATTCATGAGAGAATAATGCAAGAAGTTCCTTTTTGGCTTTCTCTAGATTATCCATTAATGACACCCTGTGCAATGGCGTTTATTAAACGATGAAGAGGATTTTGGGAATTTATCTCTGACAAGAAACTTATTTGACTATCTCAAAAGGTTGGAAATTTATTTTGTTCGTCAACCTGTGTCTTATATTATTTTGGAATAGTAAAGTAAAAGGAAGCCCCTGTACCTGCATCACTTTCGACCCAGATTTCACCGCCCAGTGCATTAACAATACCTTTGCATATTGACAAACCCAAACCAGAGCCTCCGTGTTTCCTAGTTGCAGAAGTATCTAGCTGATAGAATTGAGTAAAAAGGCGGCCTTGCTTATCTTTTGGAATGCCCATGCCATTGTCCTTGACCGTGAATAGGACTTTACCATTTTTATTTTCTGCACTAATCTCAATTTTTCCGGTATTTGCTGGTACAAAGTCGACTGCATTAAGAATAATATTGTTCAAGACCTGTTCTAACCTAGACTTGTCGCTTTTTAGAGTCAACTTTTCACTCGTTGAATTGACAAACTCAATATGCTTAGGGTCCATTGTACTTCGAAGATTCTCTGCCAAATAGTACATCATTTCAGTCACATCTACATCCTTATGATCAAATTTCATTTTCTTCATATCCAGCTTCTGAGCATCCAACATATCGCCTACAAGTTCTTTGAGTTTGATTGCGTTCGTCTCGATTGCATTCAAGGCTTGTGCCTGTTTAGGATTAAGTTGACCTAGTATCTTGGGGCTCCTCAGAGCTTGGCACCATCCCATTATTGGAGTAAGCGGTGTCTTTAGTTCGTGTGAGATCATTGATGTAAACTCTTCTTTTGACGTGTCTATTTTTTTGAGTTCTTCATACTGTTCTCTGATTCTGGCTTCCTTTTCTTCAAGTTTTTTTCGTGTATCGTAAAT
>MNFB01000033.1 GCA_001917995.1 Thaumarchaeota archaeon 13_1_40CM_4_38_7
AGTAAAAAAAGTCAAGGAAAAAAAACCTCTTCCCAAGGTAGATAAGAAGAAAAGCCTTCCGGAAAAGAAGAAAAAACAATCTCCTATTTTAGAGGAAGATATTGAGGCGATTTCTGAAAAAGAAATCGAAAATTTCAAAATAGAAGGAATAGACATGGAAAAATTAAAAAACACAATTCTGGGGCTGGTCGCAAAACGAGGAGACAATGGCATTTTTCAAAGTGAACTTTGGAAGAAACTCAAACTATCTAGCAGAGATGGATCAAGGCTTGCATTAAAGCTGGAAAGACAGAACCTAGTCAAACGTGAGAAGATTTTGGAAGATGGACGTTGGACCTATAAATTAAAAATCGCTCATGTTCCAGTTAGTACACAATCAATCGAGTCAGCTCCCTGTCTCATCTGTCCAGTAGAACAAAAGTGTACACTTGAAGGCGAAGTCAGCCCACGCACATGTCCTCTGATCGAACAATGGGTCATAACCGAATTTTCAATCTCTAAAAAGACTAAGAAATGAAATTAATCGACGCAAGACGAGACTTGTACCGGAGATTAGCTCATCAAGAGGGATACAGAAGTAGAGCAGCATACAAGCTCAAAGAACTAAACAAATCTTACAGGATAATTGGCCCTGGATTCTATGTATTAGATTTAGGGTGTTCGCCAGGTGGATGGACACAAGTAGCTCTTGAGCTAGCAGGAAACAGAGGAAAAGTTATGGGAATTGACAAATCGTTTGTTGAAGAAATTCCAAATACTCACATAATAAGAGGAGATATCGAAGATGAATCTATCGTAGAAGAAGTATTTGATTACTTTACAACAAAAGTAAATGCTGTGATATGCGATATATCTCCGCAGGTGATGGGTACATGGGCTATAGATCATGCCAAACAAATTTCTCTAAACTATGCCGCAAGTAAAATTATGGATCATGTGCTAGCTCGCAGAGGTAATGCATTATTCAAAGTCTTTGATGGGGAATATTCTAATGAATTTAGGGATTATTTGAAAAAGAAATTTGTAAAGGTTCAGCTCAAAAAACCCAAAGCCAGCAGAAAGACAAGTAGTGAATTATATCATATCTGTCTGGGATACTTGGGAGCCTAAATTATTGATAAAATTTCGTCTATTCTCGCGTTAGTCTTAAAGGCTGATGGATTCAAGCTTGTTATGCTTGCCTTGTAACCGGCTTGCTGAATTTTATCTATTATTTTAGCCAGAGATATTGGCGCTGAGCGTTTTCTATGCGCTATCTCATCTAGCGTATAATATGATGGAGGCATATCTATTTCCTTTAGGCACTTTTCCAAGGTTTTCTTACATGATTTATCAACTTGGAAATTGTTTTCTTCAACGAGCATCCCTTCAACAAAATCTTTGTTATAGAGGTTGCCTATCCAGAGAGGACCTGCAAGTTCTGCTTTTGAATTGCATATTTTACAGGTATAGTCAACATCATTTGTGACTTGCCTGTTTCCGCATTTTTTGCAATGTATGATGTAACCCATGTTATTAATGGTGTCAGTCTTTACAAGTATCTTGACATATGCTTTGTAGTAATGCATATTATTCTGCACAAAAAGTGGTGTTACCATTACGTCTAATCTTCCAGCTACGAGATTAATGCACCCAAGAACTAGTCTTAGAGCAATTTCATTGCCATATTCTGTTTTCACAGGAGTTCCATAATACTTGCGTTTGCATGCCTTGGGAAACAAACCATGTAGCACTGTTAGGTCAGTAGCTGTGACAGAAAGTAGCCCCCCATGAAATGTTGCTCTGATGCCACAATCAAGATAACGGGAAGGTGAACCAAATGGATCAATGTCTACAATGGCGCCTCTACCTTCTCTTCTAGAGTGTGAACTCAAGAATCTGCAAGCTTCGTTTTCCGAAAAACTGCATTTTGTAACATTATTTAGTTTAGCTATTTTTTGAGCAATCTCAAGAGCTTTAGGGTTGACATCGTTTACGAAGACATTTTCAATTATATTTAGCTCATTTGCAACCCTGATACTTCTTGCTCCTATGCCAGCAAGTGAATCAAGAAAAATTTTTGGCCCCTTAAAATTTTTCAGGAATGTGGAATATGCTATAATAGAAAAATCTCTGCTTATTCTTGCTCTTGGATTAAAAAACGCCGGTTCTCTTGGCGGAGAACTATCTACAAGCGCATCTTTAGGAACAAGAAGTTTTGTATTTCCTTCTACTATTTCAGCAAGATCTGTTTCCAACTCTTTGTCTTATCTAAAAATGATTTAATACATCTAACGCAGCAACAACTCAAATGCTAGTCTGCGGAGTAGATGATGCAGGTAGGGGTTCTGTTGTAGGGCCTCTTGTTATAGCAGGAATATCAATCAAGCGTCATAAAATCAGGCTTTTATCAGATATTGGAGTAAGAGACTCAAAGCAACTAACACCTAATGCCAGAGAAAAGTTGTACAAGAGGATAATTGATATTGCAGACGGATACTATATCACAAAAATATCTCCTAGAACTATAGACCAAAGCGTTTTTAAAAATAAACTAAATCATTTGGAGGCAAAATACATGGCTAAGGTAATCCAAAAACTAAGACCCTATACTGCATACGTGGACTCATGTGACGTTAATCCTGTAAGATTTGGCAAGATTATATCCACACTTGCTAAAACCAAGCGCGTTCACTCCAGTCATCATGCGGATAAAAGATTTCCAGTTGTTTCTGCTGCTTCAATTTTAGCCAAAGTCAACAGAGATAAGGCAATAGCAAAGTTGAGACAAGTGTATGATCTTGGTAGTGGATATCCATCCGATAAAAAAACAATGGAGTTTATCAAGAAATGGATTGTTGCCAATCACAGTACACCTGCATTTGTTCGAAAAAGTTGGAAACCAGTCAAAATTATGCTTGGACTTGACTGAAATTATCCCAAGTATCTTGCTATTACAATTCCATGGTCTTTCTCATAGTGTGCAAGATTAATCTCTTGAATAATTTCAAAGTTAGATGCTAGTTTCTTTGTCTCTGTACGAAATACATCTGCAGGCTCTCTTGTTACATCAATACTTCTTGTTTTTACTACCAACATCAAGTAACCGTCTTTTTTAAGATAAGTTTTGCAATTAAGTATGGCAATTTCTGTTTGGTCTGGCTGTGCAATATCTACGTAAACAACATCAACTGTATCATATACCGAAAAATATTCCTTGGGATTTCTAGCATCCTGTAAAATTGGGACAATATTTGATCTAAAAGAGGCTACTCTATCTAGAAAATCTCTAGCAACTCTGCTTGTATGTTCAACACAAAAAACAATTCCACTTGGGCCTACAATATCTGAGACATGACTTGCAGTAGTACCAGTTGAAACTCCAAGATAAAGCACTCTTGACTTTCTGACAATGGGGAGTACTTCAAGGCCATTCATTATGGCAGCAGCAAGCTTGCTTCTATAAGGATCCCAAGCCCTAAACTCTTCGTCGCTTATTTTGACTAATTTTTCTTTGTAAACTTGATTTCCAGGTACGAGATTTATGGTTGCAAGCCTTCTTTCACCATCAATTTTTACCCAGAAAACGTTACCTTCTTCGTTTTCCAAATTTTCTTCTTTTTACTTTCTTCCAGTCGCTCTTTTTTTCTCTTTGTTTGCCAAAACTGTCCCTTCCTCGTTCTCTTGGTTCAAATGCCCTGCGTGGGTATACCTGCGGCGGTCTTTCTGTTGGCTCTTTGTATTTTTCTCCTATCTCCGTAATTCTAACGTTCAATTTTTCAAACAATGTCTGGTTCTTTCCGTGTCCGTAGACATCTACCCTTGAGGCTATGGCAGCTTTAGCAGCAATTGCTCTTGCTATCTTACCACGTTGCCATCTTGGTGCTGCATGGACTAGTGGATGTTGAAACAATAATCCGTGTTTTGGTGGTTGTGAGCCAGTTTTAAGAGACCGAAATAGTGCTTTTTCAGCTCCCAAGACTTGGATTGTACTTGCTGGCATGGAAGATAATCTCTTAAGACTGCCAGCTCTTGCAAGCATTCTTGCACCAACTGAACTACCAAGTATGCCGGAAATGTTTGGCGCTACAGCCTCCATTTGTAATTCTATATGTTTTTCCAAGGTATTTCTTAGCTCAAAAAGTGTCAAGATCTGGTTGGCAAGGCTTTGGACAATGGCAAGATTTTCGTTTGAAATCTGTCCACCCCTACTCTTTTTTTGCAACAAAGAAAGCATCTCTGCTTTTTCATCTGGGAATCCAGCATCAAGATATGTTTGTTGACTCTGATTATCTCTTCTACCCACCAAAACAAGTTTGGAGTAGCCACTTATTGCATCAATTAGATTGTCAAGCTCTGGGAAGTGTAGACCATACCATTCCCGCAATCTGGAACTCAACAAATTAATTATTTTGTCAGTTTCATCTAACGCATTTATCGCTTGTACTATGTGCAAGTCTGGACTTTCCGAAGTCTCTGTAACCTTTGAAGATGAAAGTTGCATAGCAAAATCTCGTAATTTTGCTCTAGCATCGTTTTCACTTGTTGCAAAGCCAGAATCCATGAGAACTCTAAGTTTTGAGGACTGAATAGTTTCTATCTTTTTTTCTTCCATAAGTTCTGCTTCTATTGATCTTTTCTTTAGAAGTTTGAGAAGCGAAGAATCATTTACAAAAACACTAGTTCCTACCTTGCTGAGAACTTCTTCTAAATAACCTACATCGGCCTTTTCTTTTTTTAATTCAATGTATTGCCTTGCAGCATCTGTAAAAGGAATAGACTTTACACATTTGTTATCATCAAATACTGCAACCCCTAACTCTGTTAAAATAACAGAATGCATACAAAGCATTTTCGGGTCTTACTAAAAAAGGTAACAGTAGATGACAGTTCTTACATCAACCGTTATAAGACAACTATTTTTTATAACTAGAAGTGAATCCTGACATCTCAACTAGCGTAGGCCAAATAATACTTCAACGGCCTACTATGCTTGCGTCAGGTATTCTTGGAATTTCACTTGATGTTTTTGCACGTCTATATAAGGAAGGGGCCGGGGCACTTGTTACAAAATCACTTAGCAAAGAACCCTGGGAGGGTTATCCAAATCCTACTGTAATTGGAATGAAAAGTGGATATCTCAATGCAGTGGGACTTTCAAACCCTGGGGCTCCTTATTTTGCAAAAATGATTTCATCAAATAAAACGATTCCAATTATTGTTAGCTTGGTAGGGTCAGTTCCAGAAGACTTTGGTTTTATGATAAAGCAGTTTGAGAATGTGAAAATTCTAGCATACGAGCTTAATCTCTCCTGCCCTCACGTAGAAAAAGTAGGACTTGAAGTGGGTGATGATCCTGAACTTGTCCAGAAAATTGTCAAGTCTGTAAAAAGAGATTCCAAAGTGCCAGTAATAGCAAAGGTAGGTCTTGGGTCATCAGACTATCTAGAAACTGTCAGGGCCTCTTGTGATGCAGGTATTGATGGTATAACTGCAATTAACACCATAAGAGCCATGGCAATAGATGTTGAGACAACCCGTCCGATTCTAAGTCATAAAATAGGTGGATTGTCAGGAACCCCGATTAAACCAATTGCGGTGAGGTGTGTTTATGAGATCTGTTCAAAATTTGATGTGCCAGTGATTGGTTGTGGCGGGGTGTCAAGTTGGGATGATGCAGTTGAGTTTATACTGGCAGGAGCAAGTGCCGTACAAATTGGTAGTGCACTTGCAGAAAAATGGGTTGGCGTATTTTCTGAAATAAACAATGGAATTTCCAAATACATGGAGAGAAAGAACTTTCACAAAATAAAGGACATGGTAGGAATTGCAAAGAAATCCTGACATTCCATATGTTGTAAAGATTGAAAAAATTATTGATGAAACTCCTACGGTTCGTACACTTTTGTTCTCTGATGAAACTCTATCAAAGGTCTTACCAGGACAATTTGCAATGGTTTGGATTCCAGGAATAAACGAACTTCCGATGAGCGTTATGATATCAGCAGAAAAAGGAAAGGCTGCATTCACAGTAAGAAAACATGGATATGCTTCAACGGAACTATACTCCATGAAAGTAGGCGATCAAATAGGAGTGCGAGGACCCTATGGAAACTCATTTACTCTAAAGCAAGGAAGGTTACTTTTGGTAGGAGGAGGAACTGGTCTTGTTCCTCTAGTACGACTATTGACATTCTTGAAAAGAAACGATGATGTTGCCCTCATAATTGGTGCAAAGACAAAAGACGAAGTCTTTTTTGAAGGACTTGCTAACAAGCTACTGGAACAAAATAAACATAGAGTGGTAGTTGTGACTGATGATGGTACTTATGGTCAGAAGGGACTAGTTACTGATGTTATGGAAAAGTTTCTACACGAAACTACATTTGATGCAGTTTATACATGTGGTCCAGAAAAAATGATGCACAAAGTAGTACAGCTTGCAGAAGCTAAAAAGGTCTACGCGGAAGCAAGCATTGAAAGAATGATGAAGTGCGGGATAGGAATGTGTGGAAGTTGTTGTTTTGGAGAAGTACTGGCATGCAAAGATGGTACGGTCTTCAATAGCCAATTTTTACTGACAAACAAGGAATTCGGTTATACTCACAGAAACAAGGCAGGAATGCTGGAAGATTATTAGGCATAGAAAATCCGGAAAACTTAAAATGCTATGATAAATCACTCAGATTGAAAATTGGGTCATCCGAAGATAGTACTTACTGCCGATCGAACATTAATGTCACACTATCGCGGGATATCTCTTGCCACATTCTTTGGTTGTGCTCCAGCATTAGACCCACATAGAGACAAGAACAGTTTCTGGTATCATATATTCAAAAATCAAGTAACCCCAAAAATACTCTTTGATTTCATCTGTAATCCAGTTGGACATAACAATGGAGTTGCAAAATATGCACCATATGGACTAAGAAAAGTCGAAGCGGCACTTTTGCGCGATGGCTTTAAACGTGAAGATGTAGTTGTTGCTCATCCAGATCATGTTGAGAAATTTATTGGTCCTGAAACAGAAGTAGTTGGTACATATGAAATGGACCCACTTGGAATGGGTCCAGTAACTATGACTTTCACATATGGTAGAAAGCAGATCTCATACGATGAATACTATTGCAGAGATTTGCATATGAAAATTAATGAAGCAAAGAAAAAGAATGGTAGTCATGCTAAAGTACTAGCTGGGGCTTCAGGAACCTGGCAATATAATTACGATCCAAAAAAGATTCAGGAATATGGCTTGTATGCTGTACTAGAAGGCGAACTTGGTGGAATTGCTCCAGAAATAGATGGACACGCCGGACTCTTTTTCAACAAACTCATTGAGGGTGAATTTGAAAACATGAATCCATTTGTCAAAAGCGATTTCAAAGTTGAGATAAAAGAATTTGGAAGAGACGCTGACAAATTTCACGGTAGGTTCATCCATTATTGGGATGAGCCAGATATAGATGAACTCCCAGAAATTGTAGAACCTAGCATGCACGGAATGGTCGAAGTAATGCGTGGATGTGGAAGAGGGTGCAAGTTCTGCGACGTTACACTAAGACCGCTTAGATATTATCCACCTGAGAAGGTAAAAAAGGAAGTCGAGATAAACATGAAAAAAGGAGGAGCTACAAGCGCATGGCTTCACAGTGATGATATTTTCGTATATGGGCTTGATCCGAAAAAAACCAAAAACATGGCTCCAAACAGGGAGGCACTTGAAGAGCTCTTTAACGCCGTAATGTCTACTGGAATAGGGCATACAAATCCAACTCATGGTACTCTTGCCGGAGCTATAGCAGATGAAAAATTAATTCCAAGTATTTCAAGAATTATCCGAGCAAGCCCAACTAACAAAATAGGAATACAGTGCGGTTTTGAGACAGGAAGTCTTCGATTAATTGGAAAATATGCAGACAGGAAATTGTCTCCATACAAACCTGAAGAATGGCACTGGGTTGTCAAAGAAGGAGTAAAGACACTAAACGAAAATAACTGGATCCCTGCATTTACACTAATTATGGGATTGGATAATGACGAAACAGAGGAAGATGCTTGGGACACTATCAGACTAATCAGTGATCTGGAAACGGAGCAACCAGAATCAATGTTTACTGCAACTCCTCTGACATTTGTTCCTATAGGATTGCTTGAAAAATCAGAATTTTTCGACATCGGAAATGAAATGACAGCTGCTCAACTTGGAGTCATGTACAAGACATGGCAGCACAACTTCAAATATGGAATTCAGAAATTCATGGATAAAACTGGTCACAATAATACCGTAAAACGAAAATTATTCACGGCTCTTGCAAGAACCTTGGGCAACGTCCCACTCACTGAAATGGAGAAATTTGCACGAAGAAAAAGCCCAGACCATGCTAGAGTAATTGAGACAATCAAAGCCAGGTACTGGTAAGAACCAAATACATAAATTGAATTAAAATAGAGTTAGATCATGCCAACTCACGGTTCGCTTACTAAAGCGGGAAAAGTACGAGGACAAACTCCAAAAATCCAAGCAAGAGAACGACTTGGAATTATTGGTATTGCACGAAACCGGGAAAATTTTAGAAAAAGATTCATTTTAAAGCGAGTTCCTGGACAGAATAAACCAGGTCAACGCAGACGAAGGTAAAGTCAATTTCTATATACATTTTGAATTAAGGTAACATTTGTTCTCAATTCTAAGCTAGCTTCGATTCGATCATATCCGTTAAATCAAAACTAGAAAACAGAATTCTGTTGTCACCACGAATAACAATTAACATTGGTAGTAATGATTATTCAGACTTTCTTGCTGAATGCAATGCCCAAGACATGA
>MNFB01000059.1:0-7822 GCA_001917995.1 Thaumarchaeota archaeon 13_1_40CM_4_38_7
TCGAATTTTTCCACTCTTTCTTTCCATCTGGAGAATTTTAATACATACATCTATATCGTTAATAAAATCATAATCAATGTCAGATACTTGTAAATCTGATTGCAAGTTAGACCAGGTTATCAGGCGATCGGTTAGAAGTCTTAGCCATGCATGGTATTGGGGAACAAGGCAATTCATCATCTTCGCTAGAATTTGCCGAGTCGGATTTTTCTATTATCTCTGCAATTTCAAGATACCGTTTACGGATAGTTATGGTAGTCAATTCCGCTGCAACAGCTATTCTTAGCTGAGTCGTGTGTTCTCCTGTGTTAAGTGCCGCAAGATACAGGGCACCTGCAGCTAATGAAACAGGTTTTTTGCCAGATATTATTGGATTTCCCTCTATTTTATTGAGAATTTCTAAGGCTTTCCTTTGCGTCTTACCACCTAATCTTGCTCTCTCCGCTATTCTAGATACTAATTGAGAAGGTTGTTGTAATGCAGTGCTCATCTTCATTTGTCTTAATAAAAACTTGTAGTAATACACGACGTTTTTCTTGTTCAGATTTTCTATGTATTCTTCAATCTTATCAATAGGAAACATTACTCCCATATCTTTGCATGCTACGTATATTGTCGCTGCTGCGATCCCTGCAATTGATCTACCTTTTATCAATCCTTTGCCCAGGGCTTTGCGGTAAATGTAAGAAGCGCGCTCGGCAATTAACATACTCAATCCAAGTATCTCGGTCATCTTACGGATCTCTTTCATAGCTTTACTTAGATTCCGAGTCTTTGAATCATTAGAAATTGTAAATTTGTTTAACTTTCGTAGTTTCTCCATTTCTGCGTATCCGCGAATTTGTTTTCCACTTGCGTCTACATTTTTTTTGTCAATAAAGGTTGAAAGCGAAATATCATACATCATAATAGAAGTAGGTGCTTGCGATTCTAGATCACTATCAGATCCGCTTAGTGCAAGAATTTGATGGTCTGCCGTATCATAATTTTGCCTTGCAACGATACCACAGTTACTACAAAAACTTTCATTTTTTTCTATGTCTGAAACAAGACCGCCACTGCAAAATGCGCATTTTGGCTGATCCATGTTTAAATTATTTTGAATTAACATTGCATATTAGTTATAGACGTAATATTAAAGCTCCTCGCTAAATTGCACGATAATTTTCAATAGTAAAAATTTATTGGAAGAATATTACATTACAAATAATGAAAAGAATGTTTTCGTCAATTGATTTTATCTACATGTCATGTAACGCAAACTATTAAAATTAAACTGACTATTTCTGAGATTAGATTATCTTTTCAATGGTTCAGGGATTTATAACTTTTCCATTTGTTTTCGCAGAAACAAGATCACTTATCTCATCGTACGCTTCTAAGAAATGTCTTCCTTTAGCAGTGATCCTATAAAGCTGTGTGCCTTCCTCATACTTAATGAGGTCGTTGTCTTGCAAGAATCTAAGATATTCCTTCAACTGCGTGTATGACAAGTAAGCCTTGTACATTATCTTTGTTTTTGTAGACCCGCTACGAGCAGACTGCAAGATCATGGCAACTATTTCAGTCCTGCTACGATATTTCATCTGAAAATTATACAAAATCGTACTATAAAAGTAATTTGTAATGCAGTTATGGAGAAATGTTCTATTTTGTATGACAATATAAAGACACTACGATACCTAACTAGTACATCACTAAGTCCGTTTAGAATGCAGAAAACCATAAAGAAAATCTCAATGAGTTAAGAAGTGCCATCACGAATACTCATTTTTTGTTCATTATTCTCTTTTTTCTTTTTCTCAGCGGCGCTAATCAAAAACATTTCTAAACTTCCCATGATTTATTTTGTGCAAATAATTAATAATAATTTGCTAACTTTCCAATATGAAATTATTAATGAAGAATGTTACCTAACAATATGCCAATCACGTTATAATCAGTCAGCCATATTTTCCCATAAATTGAAGGCAACAATACATCAACCACAATATTTTCCATATGCAGGCTTCTTTCACAAACTGAGTCTAGCTGATATCTTTGTGATACTGGATGATGCACAATACGATAAACGTTTTACTAATAGAAACAAGATTATAGCTACAAATGATTGGATTTGGATAACAGTTCCAATAAACAAAGATCATAAATTTTTACCAAATATTTTTGTTGAAATAAATAATAATTTGAAATGGAAAGAGGTACATTGGAAAAAGATCTACCAGTCCTATGCTAATACAAAACACTTCAAATTGTACAGGGATTATCTACATAACCTGTACAAAAAAGAATGGAATATGCTTTTTGACCTAGACTTTGAGACACTCAAAAAAACAATAGACTGGCTAGGCATTAAAATAGAAATTGTGAGGAGCTCTGAATTGAAGGCCAACGGCAGATCGACTGAACGATTGGTTAACATTTGTAAGGAGATGGGGGCTGATACGTACGTTTCGGGTAAGGATGGGAGAAACTACATGGATGAAAAATTATTTGAAAAAAACAATATCAAATTAGAATACCAACACTATGTATATCCTCAGTATCAACAACATCTGTCAAGGTCCTTTGTACCAGATCTTTCAATCATAGATATGCTAGCCAATGTAGGGCCTGACTGCATGAGATTGATAAATGAAACCAACTCCAATCTTATGGAATTAAAACACTGATTGTGAGAAGATCCCTGAAAGATGCTTGTAGGCGTTAATGTATCTTTTTCCTAATTCGGTTGTATTGTATATGTGTCTCTTAGAATCGGGGTTATCTTGCTTGCCTTCTATTAATTTACGGTCTGCTAGAAATTTGATGTATTGTGTAACCTGTCTGGAATTTAGGTTGCATTCATACATGATATGAGTCTTCAATGCGCCGTTAAGACATGTTTCTAGTATGAGTTCAACAATTTCGACCCAACCTCGGTTGCCCCATCCCATGACACTATGTTCAACGGGGTCGACCATGCTAAACATTTTTGATTGCGCCAAGCAAAAACTTCATGCAAGCTCAAGAATCTCCTTCAGATTAGGGATTGCCTTTTCATTTCTTACTTGCTCATACGGTACGGTTAGCAACCTGAAATCTTTGTCAAAGCATAGCTTGAGTACTTCAAACGCCTCAACATATTTTACTCCGGTATTTAGCCTGCTTTGCAGCGCTCTATATTCTGCAAGACCCTTGATGCCATTAGCCTTAAGGTACAATTTACTCTGTTGCGACCAAAAGATCTCAATTAACGCAACCTTTTCATGCACAACATCTGATATGTCAAAGAACACGTTTGGATCGAAATTTCTTGTGAGTGGAATCTCGTATGATAAAACATTTGAGTTAAATCTTGAAGCTTCCACTGTAGACAATGCTATTGCTCTGTGGTCATGGTGTACGTCCCCATGAGAATGAGTTAGAACCAGGTCTGGATTTACTTTATTTATGATAAATTCTATGTGGTTGATAAGTTCGTTATTGACAGTTAACTTGGAATCTTCAAAATCATCTATCCAGACTTTTTTTGCCTTAATGAACCTAGCTGAGCGCTTGAGCTCTTCGGTTCTTTGTGTTGGATCCCCTGAAGCCCCTCCTCTTGTTAATGAATACATGTACACGTTATGCCCTTGTCTTGCAGCCTTAAGCAAGAGTCCTCCGCAGCCAAGTTCTATATCGTCAGGATGAGCACCTATTGCTAGAATATTCATATGTAGACTTTAGTTTGGTTTTATATATTGGTCGCCTAATATTCTTCTAGATTTTTTTTAACATGAAATCTTCCTAAATCATTTAAATATCAAATCACGGTTCTCAGGACCTTCCTTCACAGCTAACCTGCACGGCTTTTTGAATTTGATAAACATAAAACCATTTCCTTGCCTTAGATAAGAAAAATTTTGGTCTCTCTTATTTTGATTCTTATGGTAATCTTTTCGCATAATATTAAATTACAGACCTAAATTTATCTGAATATGCAAAGAAATTACTAGAACAATCTTGTTTCATTTCAGAAGAAAGATAGAAGATTAAACTAGAAGAAATGTAATGAGGAATCATCTGATGACCATATAGTGGTTGATATATAGTAAAGATAAAGTAATTGAGCGCAACTGAAATTTTTCATTCCTGATTCTATTTTTTTAACTATTTTCTAGTAATTTCTTTCCATAGGAACTTAAAATATGAGATAGAATAATACTAGATGGAAAGATCGCGTATATTTTTGGGGTTGGCCCTTTTAGCAATCTTTCTGAGTTCTACAACAATAAATCCTTCAATAGCTGTTGCCCCAACTGGTCCGGCCCCAGTTCCTGGAAATCTAATTCCAATACCTCCTGCATTTGTTCCAATACCAAGTAATCCTCTCCCAGTAGTTCCACTGTTACCCGCACCATCTCTGTATTCTATTGATAAGGTAAATTCAGGACTAGTTGCATCAGATTCATTAACTAATGAAACTCTAAACAAGCAACAGCTTCTTTCAAATCCTCGCTACTGGACATACGGCGGCAGCGCCCAAGTTCTAAATACTCCCTATGATCTATTCAAGGACTCGCAAGGTCTTCACATAGGCGTACAATCTTTGCAGAATGGAAGCTATACAGGATTTTATGGGGTAACACCAAACACCAACGCAAAACTATTCCATGCTGTCGTATCTACACAGCCTAGTACACTACCTATTATGACAGACTTTTATGAAAGTGGCCTGTATGTTCAGACTGCTGGAATACCAAACGTAAACTATGTCACGTGTACCTCTGATACGAGCTTTTGGGGAACTAGTTGGGCAGTAATTTGGGCAACCGGCAATCCTTTCGGCATCACAGATTACAAGGTATTGAGTGTAATTACTACCGCAAATCCCACCACAGCTGACTGTACCATAGTAACAAATGGAAATAATTTCCTCAAAGTCTATCTTGATGGTGGGCTAGTGTATTCAAACAGTACTCTAAACTTGCAGATGCCTGGACCATTTAACGCGTTTCTAGAACCGCAGACATCATATCCTAGCCAGATGTTATACGGAACTTACAAGGACTACTATGCTGCAACAGATGAGAGCATCAAAGTTACCAATAATCCATCACTGGCTGCAAAAGTAATGCTAGTAGATTCAACCGGAAACGTTCTTGCGAGTTCATCAGTAGTCTCTGGCAATGCAAGTCTTGTGATTGGACAATATCACATGCCATTAGCGGCATATATCAAAGTCTACGATTCAAATGACATCCAACTGGCCTCTACAAAAACTCCAGTGAACATCTTTGGGGGAGATACTTACTCAGTTAACCTCAATCCAGGTCTTTGAATCAAGAACAAAAATTACATCTTAATAGTGCATTTATGAAATTGGAGCCCGCAGTTTAGGTCATTATTATTTAGGATCCAATAGAGAAAGCATAATAGTCATGGATAAGATTTCCTATATTCTCGGTTGTTCCAAATTTATTCTGATGCCATAACATCAGACGGTTCACTAGGAAGTGAATTAAGACAAATAATTAATCTAGATATGATCTGGAATAAATTGTCAGATGAAGAAAGAAAAGAGATGAAGAAAAGTTTTGCAGAAATTGTAAATAAAATCTCCCATGAAGTTCTGAGTAAAAGGAATAAAAGTTTCAATGCTTTTAAAAGAGGGATGAGAAAAAAATGAACAATATATAAAACCAAATCATCCCTCGGTTTGAATCTCACTGACTATAATCTATAACAAAACTAGATGTAACCTCACCAATTCTTTAGGCAATGAAAAAGAAGTAATGAACAAATAAAAACTCGAAACTTTCAAATGTTATATTTCATCGAATAAATCTTATCACAATTTGAAATATTTACAAAAGTAGGCCCAAAACTAGCCCAAGGACTAGAATTTTTATTGTAAAAACTGAAATCGCCATAACTTACTAAAGAAAACAAATGAATAGGTAAAATGGCCATCAAGATATCATAAATGGCAAACGACCAAGGAGGTAGATTTCCAAACTGGGATATTCTTTACAGACAGAATGTAAAGATTTTGCCATGGTACAGCGAAAAACTGGATGCTGATTTAGAAAACGAGATAAAACAAAGGAAAATTACAAAGGGAAGATTTCTTGATCTAGGAACAGGTCCTGGAACACAAGCAATCCAACTTGCAAACATGGGCTTTGTTGTTACCGGAACAGATTTGTCAGAAAACGCCATACAAAAGGCAAGAAAACTTGATGGAACTATAAATTTCATGGTAGACGACATACTAGATTCCAAGTTAGAAAAAAATAGTTTTGATTATATCTTAGACAGGGGTTGTTTTCATGTTTTACCCAATGACATTTGGAATCAGTATTGCAAAAAGATATGCGAAATACTTGATGAAAATGGGTTGTTCTTTCTAAAATGTTTTAGCATAAAAGAAAAGATGCTAACTTATGGTCCTTACAGGTTTTCAGAACAAGATCTAAGAAATATTTTCGGCAAAGACTTTGTAATTGAAAACATCATTGACTCTGTATATCAAGGCACGCTGCCCTTTTTTCCTAAATCGTTGTTTGCAGTGATGAGCAAGAAAAAGTAATTATCATAAAGCCTCAGATACAAGTTCCATGATATTATAGGTATGCGAAGGGATGTAATTACCAACATTTCGCAAGGGAATTTGTTTGTTCTGTCGAGAGCATGTAATTCATTCAAATACGGTCATGACTAGTGCATCGAGAATTATTTTTCCTTACTTTAAGAACGAGCGTCAAAAATTCTGGCTATCACGTAATACAATGTTTTTGCACTAAGATTCAATGGCTAACAACGGCTCGTTTCTTATCTGGATTGTAAACGTCATCGTCCTTGGATTTTACCAGTTTGCTTATTATGTATAGTGCCTTGTCATCTCCTTCTGGAGTTGGGTTTGCACAATGTCCACATTTTGGAAGTGTTACTACTGCATCATATTCTATTTCTCCGATTGATTTTCCGCATTTTGAACAGCTTACTACCTTTGTATCGTATATGTTCATGATGCTTCCCCTACGGCAACTTGCTTTTTCTGGGTCTTTTTGTCAGACAAGGCTCTTTTCTTTGGAATCTGTTTTTGCATAAATTTGTCGTTTTGCTCTTTTACCTGCTTGATAATCTCAACTAATGTATTTCTTTGAATCATTGGTACCTTCTCGAACATATCATGATACATTTCTGCCATTTGCATAATCTGCATCATTCCCTGATTGATGATCCTCGCGTTTTTTGCCCAGTAATCTAACAGCGAGGTATAAAGTGAGCTCATGTTGTGCATGGTATTTACCAAAGCTTTGGTGATCATCATTGACTGTCTGCTTATCAAATCTGCGTCATACCATAGCGGAAGGTCTTTTGTGAACTTTTTTTGTAGGTCGAGATAATGCTGGAGCAAGTCAGACAGTCCAGCCAAGTACTGACTTCTAAAATCAGCAGAAGAGTTTGAGAAATTTCTTGAAAAATTGTCTACCTCTTCAATTCTTCGCTTATAATTTGATTTGAGTGTCTCTAGAAATCCACTAGTTTGCTTCTCATTTGTACTCAAATCTTTGCATCTTTGCTACATCTGTATCGTCATCAAATTAGATAAAGATATTGTAGATTCTCATTGCAAGGTTCAAGATTGTTTTTGCCTATTTTAACAACCATTATGATACAAATGCCGTTGAAAATGCGCTCAATCTAATCCAATTAACAGCAGTTCCCCTCCAAGACCGCAATGGGCGGAGCAGCTGGGATTTTCATCTCTGCGTGCAATAGTGAAGTACATTGACCCTGTTCAACTGGCACGCATAGAAAACTTCCAAGATAAATCATGCCTGTTAGCACCAAC
>MNFB01000059.1:7852-13180 GCA_001917995.1 Thaumarchaeota archaeon 13_1_40CM_4_38_7
GTTGGTGCTAACAGGCATGATTTATCTTGGAAGTTTTCTATGCGTGCCAGTTGAACAGGGTCAATGTACTTCACTATTGCACGCAGAGATGAAAATCCCCGCTGCTCCGCCCAGTGATGTTTCAAATACAATTAATCAAACAACCCCGATGAATAATACGACAAGGTCAATTCTTGTGGGAACTGGTGGAACCGTTCCACCAGATGGAAACAAAGTGGGATTTGCATTAAGCTTTGACATTAGTCCCGACTTTGCAGCGTATGGATTTAACGGTACGAGAGGTTCTTCTGGTGCAAATCCCGATATCGGCGTGCACTCTGGAGATACTGTAACAATTCACTTGAGTAATCCAAGCAAATCATTTCATGCTTTTGGCATAGTTACTGATCCAGACAATCCAAATGCTGTTGTTTGGAATTCTGCTTTCAAAACTGCTGACAATCCCATGAAACCAGGTGATAACGGCGATGTTACGTTTGTAGCAGGTACTTTAGGTCTGTATCATTACATTTGTACTGTTTCAGGACATGCAACACTTGGCATGGATGGCAACTTTATAGTGAAGTAAGATCGCATCAGACAATTAACCGATTATAAAACTAGAAGAATGATTCGCCAATTTTTTAGGCAAGGAAAAAGAAGCTACTATAAAATGAATGCAATACGTCTATCAAGATTTGCAATTGGGTGTTTCGCATTGGGCCTTGCGGGAATAATTTATGCCATAGTTGACTATGGATATACAATTTCCACCCAACGTGACATGGTTTGTGATAAACTAGGTAGCAATTGTCCCTTTAGTGCAGGAGTTTTCGAGTTTTCTAATATAGAGAAAAACTTCTCTATCTGGTTAATTCTTCCAATATCAGTGGGTTCGATTTGTGTAGGGCTGATTAGAAAATGAAAACTCTGCTTCTTTCAATCATAACGACATCATAACTCTAGGTATCCACCTTTTTACCTTGCAATACCATGTGTTCTTCTATGAACCAATAATTCTTCCTCGGTTAATACCACATATCCGCACATCTCACATCTTTGAAAACCAAGGTCTTCAATCATCACTTCTTTAGCTAGAATGAAATTTGTAGAATCTACTTTACGTACACTATATTCTGTTCGGTTTGTTTCCTTAAGAAAGTAGCCTAGAATTCGTTCCATATCAATATCATTTACGATAACCTTTGATTCCTCAGTCTTTGCGCTAAAGCCAAGTTCCTTTAGATAATTTTCTAGTTCTTGCGCTATTTTGCCGTCAAATGCGCAGTCAATAACTTTCATGATGTGATTTCAAAACCATATGGTTCGAAATAGGTCTTACTTCAAATGTTCTAGGTGTGATCTATTGATCCTGGAAGTCTGCTTATCTCTGCCACGTAAAATATGCTTTTTTATTTATAAAAAATTGTGCAACGATGTCAAGTAACCTTGTTACCACACAAAGTTCCGCAATTTTTTATATCTTCACTATAGTATGCTTTACAATGATGGTTTCTAGTACGGTCTTAAACTAGAATCGCAACGTCGCAACAGATCAGAACTTGGTAGTCTCCGATGTCCAAAGCGTGATAGCAGAAGCTGGGCAAGAAGGCGAGATTATCTCCAAGATATCAAGAAAGGCAAATCTTTCCTATGATGAGGCCATGGGAAAGTGCGGAAAACTTGCAAAGGCAGGTTTGGTATACTCTGTTCATAACGACAAAAACCGTTTCTTTGCTATAACTGAAAAGGGAATTCAATTCTTTCAAGAATTCCAGAAATTTAATGAACTTGTCCGGTCGTTGAACCTTTTTCATGCAATTAGAATTTGAACCAAAAAGTAGTTACTGAACCGATTGTAGTCATAAAAACAGGGATATTGACTAGACACATATGAGAAAGCCAGATGATCTATTATACTATGGGCGACCACGCATCTCACCTAAAACATCCTTTATAATTATAACAATATTATCGGATTTAATAGTTTAGAACAAAAAAGTAGTTATTTAGTCCGAAAATTGACAAAACAATGCTAATTGTGTATATATACCACAAGGTAAGATGTCATTTGATTAATGAAACTTGGATCGACGCGGATTATTGCGATAGATCGCGTGACTGAAGAATTTTTTCCGTGCCTGCTGGTACTTCCTGCTATTTAAGATAGAACATTTTTCCGGTAAATAATTCTAGAACAGTGTATCAGAATGGTTATTCATATAGTTAATACCAATAAACAAGAGATAACGATGGTGGTTGGTTCAACACTTTCCCGAAGGGAATTCTTAAAACTTTTAGGCGCTGGTGCCATGGTTGGAATACTAGGCAAATTTGCAAACTTTGGACCTCAAAATACGCAATTTCAGCCTATATCGAGAGAGGCCAGCGCTCAGTCTTTAGGACAATGGTCTATTGGTGCAAATACCTCAATTCCGCCTATCCATGCTGCGGTTCTGCGAAACGGAAAGATTCTCTATCTTTCAGGCTCTGGATATAACAGTGGTAATCAATTTGGCCCTTTCAAAGCAGCCCTATTTGATCCTGGCACAAATTCAGAAAGCATCTATGTGATGCCAGACGATCTATTTTGTTGCGGATTTTCTCAACTTGGTAACGGAAATATCTTGATAGTAGGAGGAACCAAAGACTATGATACCGGAACCGACGGCAAATGGCACGGAACAAATGTTGCGTACGAATTTGATGTTGATTCAAGTAGTTTTCTGAAAGTTCAATCGATGGCACATGGCAGATGGTATCCAAGTATGAGCATATTGCCTAGTGGCAAAGTCTTTGTCATGACAGGTTATGATGAATACGGGACACTTAATGGATTGACAGAAATTTATGATCCAACTTTGAAAACTTTCAGCATAGAGTATGACCCATCGTCTAGTCTGGTATACTGTGTCGGTTCTGGCAGCACCTTACCTGGTGCTGGATCTCCTTGCTATGGGGGTACAAACCATGGAGTTAATCCTAGTTCAACTACCGTCTATTCACGAACTATTGTAATGCCTAGTGGTCTAGTATTTCGAGGTGGCCAGAAACAGTCTTTGTATATGTGGGATCCCATCACTGGTAAGTGGACATCTGCAGGAAACATGATTGCATTGGGGAGAAAGTATGGAACCGCTGTCTTACTTCCACTTGAGAACACAACGTCGGAGAGAGGAAGAGTTTTGCTTGTGGGAGGGCAGCCGACTAGTGGCGGTAATCCCGTGAACACAGCTGAGATTGCTGATTTCAACGCTGGTACAAACTTGACTCCTGTTATCAAAAGTGTACCATCAATGAATTACGCGCGGATGTATGTGCTTCCAGTTATGCTGCCCACAGGCAAAGTCGTTATTTTTGGTGGAACTTCAGATATGAATACAACCTTTGTCTTTTATCCGGAGATGTTTGATCCTGTAAATAATACTTGGACTGCTCTGCCCCCCGCATCTGTTGGAAGACAATATCATTCAGTTGCAATGTTACTGCCAGATGGTAGGGTTTGGACAGCGTCAGGAACTCCTAGCATGTCAAAGTTCGAACCGAGGATAGAATTGTTTAGTCCATGGTACTTTTTTGCAGGTCCAAGACCTACAATCTCTGGGCCTCCAACTGTTGGCCCTTATGGTGGAACTATAACCATACCTACTGCTGATGCATCTAGTATTAGTTCAGTTTCACTTGTAAAAATTCCAAATACCACTCATCATTATGATTTTGAACTACGATTGGTATGGTTGCAGATACAAAGCACTACCTCCTCAAGTGTAACAGTGTCTTCACCAGTTAATGCCAACCTTGCACCTCCTGGATATTACCTAATTCATGTCTTGAACAGCTCAGGTGTTCCATCAGCCGGGCAAATAATACAACTTCCTGGCCTGTCAGGTCCTCCACCTTCTCCAACGGTACCATCAGATCCGCTGAGTCTACAAGCAACTGCCGGTGATGCCCAAGTTTATCTATCTTGGGCTGCACCATCAAGCAATGGCGGTTCTTCAATCACGAGTTACAAGATATACAGGTCTGCTAGCTCCGGTACTGAAACATTCCTTGCAGCAACAGGAAATGTTCTCTCCTATACCGATACTGCGGTAACTAATGACCAGACCTATTTCTATAAAGTAACGGCAGTAAACTCTGTCGGTGAATCCTCTCAATCAAATGAAGCAAGTGCTATTCCATCTACACCTCCACCTCCACCAGGCCCTAACTCCTTTAACTATACAACTTCAGATAACGTTAGCATTAAAGACAGTTTAACTGAAAGGCTTCGCAAGCATCACAAATTTTCCTAGTCAATAGTTTTGTTTTCACAAAGAAATCTTCTACAATGCTTTTTATCTCATCTAACAGAGATTCCTTTGTAATTTCTGTTGAGAGTAGTTCATTAAGTTGTTCGGTTGAAAAAGAATATGGTTCATAACCATAGATATCCTTTCCCAATGGAACATAGACTACTCCATCATCTTGCTCCGACGATTCGTGCATTTCTGTAATCGGGTTTTATATTTATTCAAAAAAGTAACTCGTATGTTTTCTGGTTGGACCAAAAGACGACGGATTTGGAATCTCTTGTCACGTACCAGGATCTTGGAACATGTATTGTACTATTGGTACTGAAATTGCATTTTCTGCCAATTAAATCTGTTCAATGATTGCAGGTTCCGTATTTTGTAACATAGAGCAAAGCTTCTCAAAAGTCTCAATAAATTCAATTCCAGCTGTGGTTGTTGATATGACTGCATAACTTTGCGTTTTGTTCAGGGGCTCCCTTCTTACTTTTACTAAACCATTTGCCTGTAGCCATTGCACATAATTTTTTGCTGGATAATGAGACAGATTAGATTCTCTTGCTATAACCGATATGATTTTTCCATCTGTTGCATTTCTGAGAATGTTAAATATGATTTCAAAGTATGAGCGGTATGTCCTTTTTTTCAAACCTTTTCCACTTTTTAAGAACTTGCAGCTTTGTCCTTTTGGAATATCCAAAGTCTGCGTTGAGGACTCGGCCAAAGGGCTCAAATCCAAACTAGACCGTGGTGTTCTTTTAGTGCTAAAAACTGCTTGGGGCTAAGCTGGTCTAGATCTTCATATTCGTAGGCGCATACAACAGTTAAAGGTAAATCGAATTTTTGCTCTAATAATGATTCATAACCAACCAACTCCTTTGCAAATCCGCGTTTGAAAAAAGGTTTAGTATCTTCAAACACGCGTAGACCGCTTTTACGCTCGTCTAGCAGGTGATTTACCAACTTGTACCATTGTTCTTTGATTTTCTTGGGATCTGGTTTACCGTTTTCAAAGTACCACTCTGAAGCACTTTTTACAATAATATCATTTGAT
>MNFB01000012.1 GCA_001917995.1 Thaumarchaeota archaeon 13_1_40CM_4_38_7
TTGTGGAAAGAGTTTGATGGTAACTGATGGTGTTACCGGAGAAAGATTTTGCGGAGGATGCGGCATTGTTATTACGGAGCGTATTGACAGTTCAGGACCTGAGCTGCGCGCATTTTCAAAAGAGGAATACGATGATAAAGCAAGAACAGGCATGCCAACCTCGCTTGCAGTACATGACATGGGACTTGCGACCATAATTGGCCATGAAAACTCAGACTCGACTGGAAAACCACTGTCCGCTTCAATGAAAA
This sequence comes from Thaumarchaeota archaeon 13_1_40CM_4_38_7, assembly GCA_001917995.1. Lineage (GTDB taxonomy): Archaea > Thermoproteota > Nitrososphaeria > Nitrososphaerales > Nitrosopumilaceae > Nitrosotalea. Next base: position 252 of record MNFB01000012.1, read on the forward strand.
GTACCATAAAACGTCTTAGAACATGGGACGGCCGAAGTCAGGTTCATAGCTCTGTAGACAAAAATTTTAGACAGGCATTTAGTGAACTCAATAGGCTAAAAGACAAGCTTGCACTTTCTGATTCGTTAATCGAAAAAACTGCGTATATTTACAGAAAAGCATTAGACAAAGGTCTTGCCAAAGGCAGGTCAATTCCAGGGCTTATTGCCGCGGCACTATATTTGGCATGCAGGGATACTGGTACGCCTAGGACATTGAGCGAAGTTGCACATCAAATCAATGTAAAAAGAAAAGATGTTTCAAGATGCTACAGGTTACTATTACAAGAACTGGATCTGACAATGCCCGTCTTAGACCCAATCCGATGTATGTCAAGAATAGCAAGCGAGGCCGGTCTTAGTGAAAAAGTAAAACGACAAGCTCTTACAATTCTAGAGGACGCAAACAACATGGAAATTACTGCGGGAAAAGATCCAATGGGACTTGCAGCAGCTGCGTTATATCTTTCATGCACGATAAGCGGAGAAGACACAACACAAAAAGTTATTGCGTTAGCAGCTGGAGTCACGGAAGTTACAATAAGAAACAGGTACAAGGGGCTAAAAGAATCGCTAAATATCATAGTTCCCAATAAAATGAAATTAAAACTCGAAACTAGTTTTTAATAACGTTTTCTGGGGATTACAATTATCTGTAGTATGAAACTGATACTTTTTCTCCCACCTTTAGATCTTTTTGAATCCTAACTTTTTTGAGAGCTGCTTCAAAGTGCCTCATGGTAACTTTGGAGTTTTCTACCTGTTTTTCTGCCTCTTTTGGGTCGGGGAACTCTTCAATGAATTCATGTATCAATAGCGATGTGGCAGTATTGGCAATCGCAGCAACATCTGCTCCGCTTAAACCATCAGCAGATTCTGCAATCTTTTCTATATCTACATAATCTGGATTTATGCCGTTAGCAGTTCCCATTTCTCTATCGATTGGAATGTCTCTTGAGCTTATTTCTAATATCTTGATTCTTCCAGCCTTATCTGGCATTGGTACTAGTACTATCTTGTCAAATCTACCAGGTCTAATTAGTGCCCTGTCAATCATATCTGGTCTGTTTGTTGCTGCAATGACAACCACTTCATGGAGACTCTCAATTCCATCAAGTTCTGTCAAGAGCTGACTGACAACTTTTTCGGTAACTGCACTTTCCCCCATTCCTCTTACTGGCGCAATAGAATCAACCTCATCAAAGAATATGATACATGGGGAAGCTTGCCTTGCTCTTCGAAAAATCTCTCTTATTCCACGCTCTGATTCGCCAACCCATTTTGATAAGAGCTCAGGACCCTTTACTGAAATAAAATTGGCTTCACTTTCTGTTGCAACAGCTTTTGCTAAAAGTGTCTTCCCAGTTCCACTCAATCCATGAAGCAAAATTCCGCGTGGCATCCTATGCCCAAGTTTAGAGTAAAGTATAGGATATTTCATAGGCCACTCCACTGCCTCTTGGAGTTCGTGTTTTACATTTTCTAATCCTCCAATTTCATCCCATTTTATGTCGGGTTTTTCAATGTAAACTTCACGCATTCCAGCTGGGGTAACTTCGCGCAATGCAAACTGATAATCTTCTCCGTTTACGATAAGCTTACTCAGAGTTTCAGGTGGGATCTTTTCATCTGCTAAATTGATTTCTGGCAATAATCTTCTCAAACATTTCATTGCAGCTTCTTTGCAGAGATATTCTAAATCAGCCCCAACATATCCATGGCTTATTGCAGAAATTTTCTCCAAGTTTACGTCTTCTGACAGTGGCATATTTCTTGTATGTATCAAAAGTATATCATATCTTCCTTTTTTGTCCGGTATTCTGATCTCAATTTCTCTGTCGAACCTTCCTGGTCGCCTAAGAGCAGGGTCTAGTGCATTAGGCCTATTTGTGGCAGCAATGACAATTACTTTTCCTCTTGCCTCCAGGCCATCCATAAGTGCAAGCATTTGAGACACGACTCTTCTCTCCACTTCACCAGTTACCTCTTCACGCTTTGGAGCAATAGAGTCTATTTCATCAATGAAAATAATGGAAGGAGATCTTTCTCGCGCCTCCTTGAAAATTTCTCTTAACCTCGCTTCACTTTCTCCATAAAACTTGCTCATAATTTCAGGACCTGAAATGCTTATGAAATGAGCGTTACTTTCATTTGCTACTGCTTTTGCCAAAAGCGTCTTGCCAGTACCTGGTACCCCAAAAAGCAATACTCCTTTTGGTGCTTCGACTCCAAGCTTCTCAAAAATCTCAGGGTGCCTCATTGGTAGCTCAATCATTTCACGCACTTTTTTGATTTCACTAGCCAAACCTCCTATGTCTTCGTATGCTACCTGTGGTACCCCGCGTAAAGTTTCTCCCTCTGCAGCAATGTGAAATTCTGTTTTTTGAGTTACTAGAACTGCATTTGCTACAGGTGTTATTCCAATGACTTGAAATGAAAGTTTGCCACCAAAGTATGGAACCATGATACTATCACCCTTTACCAAAGGAACGCCTTCTAGTGATTCAGTAAGATATCTTTCATCAATTGGTGGAATAGAATCAAGAGGTGCAATTATGATCTTTTCAGCATCCATCGTCTTTATCTTTCTCACTATGACCGTGTCTCCTATCGCTACTCCAGTGTTGTTTCTTCCAAGACCATCTATTCTGATAATTTTTTTTCCTTCATCTGAGGGGTAAAGCGGAAGACATTTTGCAACCGACCTTTTTTTTCCGTTAATTTCTACAATGTCGCCAGTTGATGCTCCAATTGCATCCATGGTATCATAATCAACACGGGCCACACCCCGGCCAACATCGCGGGTATAGGCCTCGATTATCTTAAGTGAAATTTCATTTTGGGCTATACATTAAATCAACGACACGACACCTTATACCTTTGTTATTTGTTTTATAGACAAAACTCTTCAAATTTAGTAATTATATAGCCCTGAGGGCAATAAAATGATGCTAATATGGTGTAATTGACTAAGTCTTCTCTAGTGGCAACTTGCGGAAGCTATTTTGAGTTACAACTCCCGTCTCAACTATGGGTTTTTCTCCTAATGCTTTCTCAATTGCCTTTTCTCCAAGCTCGATTGCCTCTTCCTGTGTCATGTCTGTTCTGTATTCCTTTGTCATCACATCTAGAGCTATCTCCGAGGATTGCCCTATGGCAAATCCAGAACCTCGGAAGAACGTGCCGCTTGGGTCTACTTGATACAACTGGATGCCAGTCTGATCTGCACCAGCTAATATCATCGAGGCAGCTTGTGGTCTTACTGCATATGTTGTATAGTTGTGTAGGAATGTGCTGAGATGCTTGGCTAATGAGTCTATGTCAATCGACGTTTCATAAGTTAGCCTATGTCTTTGTGCTTCAAGTCGTAATGCATCAATCAATTGCAAAATATCCCCAATGTATCCAGAACCAGTTGCACCAGCGTGGAAATCGATTGAAAATATTTTTTCAGATGGCTCAATTAGTGGATGTGTTGGTTTTATCTGACTTGATATGATGGCAAACTTTGGAGTCTTGATTCCTATTGTGGTAGAGCCTCTGCTTACCGCTTCAAGCGCGCTATCAACAAGTACTAGTCTTCCTTGTGGTCCATAGAATGGAAACCTGTTGCTAAAGTTTGGACTAGATTCTGACATCTCTACGCTCTTACCTCCTGTATCATGTTTGGTATCGCCAACAAATCTATGCCATTTCCTGAACCGGGATCACGTTCCATGGCAGCAGCTACTGCTCTTGACGCAATTTCTTTTGCTTGTTGATTTGTGATTTCCTTATTGTATAGACTCTCGAGAACTCCGTACGCAATCGGAGAACCAGAACCTGATGATGCAAAATCTTCTTCAGTAATTGCACCGCTCATGTCAGCAGCATACACATGCGATCCTTCATGGTCTACACCTGCTACTAGCAACTCCACATAGTATGGTTGATAATTTCTAAGGCCTGAATATGCTATATTTGCAATTAATCTAGCCGATTCTCTTACGGTTAGAGCAAATCCTCTTCTTAATTCCATGAGTCTTCTTTCTGCCTTTGCGACTTTGATTATGTACTCAGCATCTGAGAGTTGACCTGCTATTGCAACAGCTATTGTATCATCGATTCTTGCAATCTTTTGGACTATTTTTGATCCTATGAAGAAGCCTTTGCTTGCTCTCTTGTCAGAGCCAAGAACTACCCCATCGTTTGTTCTTATTCCAACTATTGTTGTCATGATAATATTACGACTAGAGTGAATTAATTGACTAGCAATTCATCTATTTGGTCACATTCTATGTGCAAAAACAAAGCGGGCAAGAGATTTAGTAACCTCCTACACGTCGTTTCGATACCTGCGTATCATACAAGTGAATCTCTAGATCCATCATGCATTATATAGATCTGAAATTATCGCAATAGGATTAAATTGACTTTCTTAAGCTACCTTTCTAAATTGGTCCAAAGTTCAAAGCAAATTGATCCATGCATGCAGATCCTCAGCCTAGATAACGCCATTCGATTTGCAGGTAGAATAAAGGATCGCAAGTTAATCTCGTTTGCAAGAAGACCAAATGCTACGCCCTTGCTTGATGAAGAGTTGAGCAATATGATTCACTATCAAACATCCCTGAAGACATCTTGGGAAGATATGTTCAACAATACTCTTGGGAAAACAAATTGGATGATAACATCAAAAGAAAAAGTCAAACTAATTACTCTCTTTTTAGATGACGGCTTGTTAATAATATCGACCAGGTCAACATCAAACCATGATACGATAATTAAGAAAATTCAAAGTCTTAACATAAAGTTCTAGTTTGATATTAAGTAAAATTTCGTTTCAAGCAGAGACCACGGAATATAAGAGATGTTTAAGCGAACTGGAAAAAGGTAAGAACAACTATCTTAATTCTATCCTCAACTGAAAATCAGAACTGAGAATTAACAAAGTAATAATATGTGAGCAAACACGAAAGTTTTTCATGGCAAATTATCAAGCCATAAAGTCTTGCCTAGAAAAGAATGGTGAAGTGATGATACGTACTGATACTGGAGAGAAAATAGAATTGCATAAACACAATGTCAAGTTTGATGACCCTACAAAAGAGATAATCGTTGATGCTTCTACTGAAATCGATTGAATTGACTCTGGCAAAATAGCCTATATTGGATCCACAGGGAAGGATTCGAAGGCAAAGAATAAACATACTTTTTTTAGTACCTGGCACACTAATTTGGTAAAGCCGATTTTTCATTCTTGTCAAATGTCACTTTGTTGGTAAGCTGCAATATTTTGCCGTTACAGATTTCTTTTTATCCCAGTATTAGAACTATTGCAAATAGAGCAACACAGCTCAGCGGGGTAATAGATAATGAGCATGAAATTAATACTACGTGGAAAAACAATTGAGGATGAACCTACTGTCGACGCTATTTTCAAAATTCTTGGAGACAAGCATTCCAGAAAGATATTGGAAGCACTAATAGAATCTCCCAAATCAGCTCTCGATGTACGCAAAGAATGCAATATTTCCTTGGCAATGACGTACAAGAAGATCAAAAATCTGAAAAAACATGATCTCATACAAGTACTAAACTCAGTTATAGTAGACGGGAGAAAATATGCAGTCTACAAGAGCAAAGCACATCCAATAATGGTTCTTTTAAATCACAAGTATTTATCTCAAACAATAGTTTTTGATTCTGAAACACTTGTTAGTTGTGCAGACTGTGAATCATTAAACTGCGGTGTATATTATGATGAAAGATACAACGGCATAAGAAGCGTCTGCTATTCCTGCGGAGCTAATTGGCCAGAATCATAATCTACAAATCATGACCATTGTTTTTTCTTGCCGTATTCTGATAACGTCTTGTGGATTCTTCTAAAGGATTCTTCCTGAATCATTTCTTGGTCTGCCATTCTCTGAATTATGGTTTCAAGCTTTATCTGCTTCTCTCTGATTAGCTTCATGATCTCTTCAAACATTTCTTGCATTATTGCAGATTCTTCATCGCCTTGTTCTATGTCCATATGTTCTGATTATACTTGATTATACTGATGATAAATTTTGTGAATTTGGAACTGTTTTTATTGCATCTTTTGGTATGATAGTGGCAAACCTGAACCAATAAGAATTACCGGCAAGTATTCAAAAGAAATGGTCCTATTATCATGAACTTAGCTACACCTACTCCGATATACCACTATGAAATGATGAGTAAGTCATAATTACAAAGATCACCATACAGAATTATGCCAAGTGATACATGTGGTATAATATGCGAAGAATGCAAAACTGAGAAGCGCGTTAAAGGACCGCTGATTACAGATGATGTTACTGGTGAAGTGTTGTGTGGAAAATGTGGTCTTGTACTAATTGAGAAATCTGAGGATACAAGTAACGAGTCAAGATCATATAACTTGGAAGACTATATGGGAAAGACAAGAACTGGACCTCCAACGAAACTTTTGTTATCTGACAAGGGATTGGCAACAATCATAGATTTTCAAAATAAAGACGCATCCGGAAATCAACTAACAACTGAGCTCAGATCTACTTTCAAACGTTTACGATTATGGGATGGTCGTAGTCTACCCAGATGGCATGACACAAGCCTAAGGAAAGCTTTCTTGGTACTTGACGTGCTCAAGGCTAGGCTTGGCATTCCAGAACCGGTGTTGGAGGAAACCGCATATATTTTCAGAAAGGCGCTGGCAAAGAGATTAACAACTGGCAGAAACTCGACTGCATTGGTTTGTGCTGCACTCTATGCCGCATGTAGAAAAACCAATACCCCTAGAACTTTGTATGACATCACTAAGGCAGCAAATGTTAGCAGAAAAGATCTTTCAAGAAACTATAGGCTGCTGCTAAAAGTACTAGACTTAAGATTTGATCCAGTTAGCTCATCAGAGTTTGTAACTAGAATAGCAAATGCCGTAGGAATAAGTGAAAGAACAAGAAGAGACGCTCTTAGGATAATATCTGTAGTGGAAGATGTGGAGATGTCTGCAGGAAAAAATCCGTTAGGGCTTGCAGCAACGGCATTATATCTTTCTTGTATGGCAAACGGTGAAAAAAAAACTCAAAACATGATTGCAAAAGCCTCGGGAATTACGGCAGTAACAATTAGGAACATTTGTGCTGCATTAAGAAAGCAATTGGGTGAACAAATCTATAATTAATCTACTAACCGATTTTTTATCTAGTCAAAATTTTTACAAATTTTACATGATAGAAAAGCGCCAAATAAACCGTTTACACTTTTGAAGTCCTAAATAATATTCAAAAAACGTTAAGAAAAGACTGAACAAAGGTATAACCATAGACTTGCGATCAACAGCGCTACTTTTAATTAATATGAGATCTGTTAGCATGCTGGGGTTGTATGGTTACACCACTTTTCGGTGCTAAGGTAACTGGTATCTTACTTTTTAGCCTAGGCATAATTATGATTTGGTTTAGTGTGTTTCTGAATTTTGTCGCTCTGCCAATTCTTACCAAGTTGACCATCTTGGCAGATAATAATCAATACTTCATGCAGGAGTTTTTTTCCGGAACTGTTGGCTCTCTTATAGTGGGAGGATTATTTGCACTGGGAGTCACAGATATAATTATAGCTATTGGCATCATAAAACAAAAGAAGTGGGCCTGGAAAGCTCTTGTGGTACTTACAATAGCCGGTGTCTTACTTAACATACCATTCATGCTGGGAATACAAAATATTACAGGTGTGATTGTGTTAATAGGGTGTGGTATCATTGATGCGGGAATACTATTCTATGTGTACCAAAAACAAAAACAGCTAGTTCAAACTGCCGAACAAGCAAAGATCACAGACAAGACTTAGAATGCCTTATCTAGTAGCAAATGACTGGAAATAAGAAATTTAGTTCTGATTTAGAATTATTTCATCAAGCTCTTCAGGTTTTTCCACTATGTGATCAGGATGTGCTTTTTGTAAAGCATCCTTTGTGTTATAACCCCATGAAACGCCAATCACTTTGATACCGGCTTTTTTTGCAGCTTCCACGTCTCTTATCTCATCGCCAACATAAATCGGATCATTGTGCGGTATGGTCTTTGCTTTCATTAATTTCTTCAATAACCTACTCTTGCCAAAAACTGCTCTTCCAGAATACACAAAATCAAACAACTCTAAATTGTTATTTTTTAAAAACTCCATTACATTTTCACGTGAATTAGTAGTCAAAATACCTAATACACATCCGCTTTCCTTGAGTTTGACAAGTGTATCTCTCAGATCAGCAGCTGTATTCAAGTGTGCTATTTCTTTATTCATCTCAAACCTTATCTTTCTTACAACTATTGGCAGTTTGAAAATAGATATTCCAAGGTGTTTTAGAACTTCGTTCGGTTTTTTCTCCCTAAGCTTGGGTAGATCACTGAGGGGAATTTTGCGGTAGCCATAATGCTCCGCAAATCTATTAGCTATTCTTATTACAACTGATAGCGTATCGGCGATCGTACCGTCAAAATCAAACACTACTGTTGGCATTAGAATTTCGCCTGTATGCCCTTTAAAGACTGTTATGAATCTAGAATTATAAATTCAATGCATTATTGAATTAACCTATTCTTCATGGGTAATCTGTAGTGAAGCTATGCGATATGGAAAAATCGCCGTATTGCGTATGAAAAACATGCTAGCAGATAGAATTGACGCAGGAATAAAACTCGCAGAAAAGCTAATTCATCTAAAGGGACAAGACTGTGTGGTTCTTGGAATTCCGCGAGGGGGAATTGTGGTGGGAGACCAGGTAGCAAAAAGCCTTGGCTGCAAACTTGATGTGGTAATATCAAAAAAGATCAATCCTCCAGGAAATAGAGAATATGCTATTGGATCTATTATGCCTGATGGTACTGTTCATTGGAACTATGATGTTTCGGCATACCTGGAAGGTGATTATCTAGAACAAGAAATAGAAGAGAAGAAGGCTGCAGTCAAAGATCAACTCAAAAAATTCCGAGGCAAATCAGATTATAACTTGAAAGAAAAAACTGTAATACTAGTAGATGACGGCATTGCCACTGGCGCGACAGTATCGGTTATCTTAAAATGGCTTGCCAAACAAATGTCACGCAAAGTCTATGTAGCTACACCTGTAGTTGCAGCAGACGTGTACGAAGAAATAAAGAAGAATTGTGACGGAGTAGTTGCTCTGCTAATTCCAACTTTTTTTAATGCTGTAAGCCAGTTTTATGAGAAATTTAATGAAGTTGAGGACAAAGAGGTTCTCAACATACTATCTCGCCACGGGAACTAGCCTAATGTAATATATTCTACTAAAAGAATAAAATCATCTCATAATATAGTATCAAAGGATGCGCCATTCTTCTCTTTTAAACGAAGCCTATGCGCTGTGTGAAGAAGGGGAATATACTCTAGCTCTATCATATTATGATATTGTCTTGTACAAGGAGCCAAACAATGTTGCGGCTCTTATCAATAAAGGCGTCACACTCCAGAATCTTGGTAAGAACAGACAGGCAATAAAGTGCTATGATGCTGCCTTGAAACTAGAGAATGGCAACATTGACGCCTTGGTAAACAAAGGCTCAGCATTGCATACACTTGGCAAATATCATGAAGCAATTGAATGCTATGATAAAGCTCTCAAAGTCCAACCGAAATTTGCAGTCGCCATGGCTTACAAGGGATTATCTTTAGGGGAGCTAGGACTTTTAGAAAAAGCAATCAAGTGTTTTAACGCATCATTACGAATTGATAAAAAATTCGATATCGCGTTAGACAATAAAGCAATTGCATTGGAGCTTTTAAAGAAAAACGCAATCTTAAAACCAAAGCTTCACAAAAGCTTCAAAAAGTAACGAAAAGACGCTCAGGCATTAATTTAGAACGTTTTTGCGCGTTCTGTAAATTTGTCAAATCCAGTTTCAAGAGCATATGTTAAGGTACTATCAGGAACAAAGCCTAGTATCCATGATAGAAGACCAGAAGTTTTCAAATCTAAACTAATGTGGGCTTTAGTACCCTTGTTTTTTTGTCCATCAAAACCCCAAGTCTTTTGAAGCTTGGTAGTCATGGTGGTACCCTTTAGGTCTCCAGAAATCACTTTTATGATATATTTACCGTCCACACTTGTTGTGCAAATTGCCTGTGTATCAAAAAAGATCCCGTTCACACCAGCCTTCATTTCAACTAATTTTGTCTCATTGTCCAAAAGTTTTACGTATCTTATGTTCTCAGGAAAAATTTGTGGATATTTTGACAGATCTGATATGACTTTTATCAATGATTCTTCTTTAACGTTGACGACTTTTTCAATTGTAATTTCGCGGTCAGCATATGATAAAGGTAATCCAGATACTATGGTTGTGAGCACTAAAATGGCAAGGAAAATCCTTGGGCGGAAAATATTAAGTTCTTGGAACATGACTTAGCACATCATTTGGTACCTTAATGTAATCATCGGGGAGAAGACCTTTGTCATTAAAATCTGCCTGCACCAGTGGATCTGCAAAGCCATATTTTATGTTCAGATCTCTGTTTAACTCCACCATCTCCACATGCTTTATGGCAGCATATTTTGAAAATTCTTGCATTGCTTCTTCCCACGTTCCACCATTGTCAAGTACCTTTTTCATGGCAAGATGGCCGGCATCAACCCTTTTAGTCATAAAATCAAATTCACCAAGAAAGATCTTCTTCGTGTCGTTGTTTTCTACAGTGGCAACAAATCTGTCAAAAGAGTTCTTTGAACTGTTTTGTTCTGCTTGTACCTGTAAGATCTGTAGCGCCTGCTGTTCAAGGTCATTTGCAATTTTTCTCTGTTCATCAATGAATTTTTTGTTCACATCGGATTCTCTTTGATTCTTTTGTAGTTCTGCTACCTGTTTTTTTGAATATTCTATCTCGCTTAGGATTTTTGCAACAAAAGGATTGTTCTTTAGATCTTCTCCAGTTATGGTATGAGACTCAAATTGATTTGGTTGTGTAAGAAGTCCATATGCAAGGTTTGGTGAATAAACACCTAGAGAAAGTACAGTTATAATCATTACCACAAAAATGAGATGCCTAAAAGGAACACTCGACCAACCCATTGGATCATAATTTACCAGATAGTATATAACTATTGGCTGACCAATCATTTGTATACCACTTAATTTGATATTTGTTATGCGCAAATTAGACGTAAGTGGTAGTTTGGGTATGCAGGTCTTTCTTACCTCTAAATCGCTTGAAAGATTGGCAGAAGCCGAGATGAAAAACAGACTGAGTTTGACTGGTTCTATGTGGAAGGTTATCCTGGCCCTAAATCTCAGGGATGGTCTTAGTCAGAAAGAATTGGCTGAAAAAATCTATGTTGATGGTAGTACACTTGTACCAATAATAGATAGGATGGAACGAAGCAGGTTGTTAGAGAGAAGACCTGATCCAAAAGATAGGAGAAATAACAGAATATTTCTTACAAAGAAATCTGAGTCTATTGTTGATTCAATAGTGGAAATTATTCTTGCAGTAAGAAAGGCAATCTATAAAGGATTATCTAACGAGGAAATAGAATCTTCAAGAATAATCTTGAAAAAAATCATGCACAATGCAGACAGTACTACAAATAAAATCACTTCATATTAATGATATGCAAATTTCTCTCTGTCTTGATACAAACACAAATGGAACATAGAATTATACCTGTGATATGATAATAGATTATACGATGAAAATATTGTTAGTTGTGTTTCTTTTATTACCGCTATCGCTCTGCTATGGAGAGCCTGCTAGACCAAACACCGCTCTGACTTTTTACATTGCAGATGACAACCTAAACACAAGTCACAGAGGCGTTGATATAATTCCCTTGGCAGAACTAGTTGATTTTACCATAAATGGAGTCGCGATTTCAGGACCAAGTAGTATGGTTGAAACAGGTGTTAACACAGGTGTATTCCAAATCCAATTAACTTTGCCATCTACTGTCAACGGTAGACAGTTGCAGGATGGTGATGTAGTACTCATGACATATCATCAAAAAGCAGATTATTCTGGCAATCCACAAACAATCACACAGTCGCGAGTTCTTAACGTAATACCAGCGAATCCCATTGATAGCTCAGTTCAGAGGGTAAGAATTGGGCACGATTTTACTCTGAGACTTTATGCTCCAAACTTTAATTTAGACTCGTATAGTCCAGATGATATACCATTGAGTTTTGTCGAATTTAGAATGGGAGGGGTAAAAACAACTCTGGCTGATTCAGCTTTTCATGTTAACACATTTGCCTTAAGGGAAACCGGACATAATACAGACACATTTGAGGCAACGTTCAAGATCCCAACGAAAGTTGATGGATTTCCAGTAGAAATTGGCTCTACCTTGGAATTTAGGTTCACAGATAGTTCGGAACCATCGCCTTCATCTTCGAGTGTTTTTGTTATGGTGGGCTCTTACGGTGTTCCGACAGGAAGCAGTAGTGGTATTACTCAACCAAACGTGGTCAGCGAACCCCCTTTGATTCCACAGTGGGTAAAGAAATTGACCAGCTACTGGTGTAGTGGTAGCATAAGCGATAATGAGGTACGTCAGGCAATTAAGTATCTTGCATCAGGCAAAATGATCACCTTACCATCTGGTGAGCAATCTGATATATCTTTGGTCAAAGCAAATCTCTGTCTTTGGACTGCAAGCAAAGTTTCAGACTTTCAAGCTACCAAATCATTTGCTAACCTCGTGCGATAGAATCTATCCTCACATGTCAAAATTTAAACGTGAAAACTGTAATTGGAGCATATCTTTAAGTTAGCTAACTTGATAACAATTTGACTTCCTAGCTAAACGTTCGTTATCAACTACTTTTGTGATGAAAGAGTGTGGAACCATTACAGTTTGTAAGCTCGCTTGACGCAAAAAAACACATACTCCTCCTTCGCAACGATCCTGTCTTTGGGAAGATAATCGAGTTTCGATTTCTAGAAAATGGTCTTATAAAAGGTGAGAGTGGGCTCTACCTTACTCATGATGAACCACAACAAGTCATTGAGGAGATGATAAAGTTAGACATTGATATGCGGATGTATTTAAAGAACAAATCGCTTACAATACTCAAACTCCCAAAATTCGATGAAGACCCAGACGGTATTCTTTTAGGAATTGAAAAATTCATACAAAAGACTTTGTCTGAATTAAAGCCGCCATATCGCATAGTGGGGAGAATAATTTCAGACATTAGCACAGAATTGGGCATGTCTGTAGAGTTGGTATTGGAGAGATATCTTCACTCGCGATTTGATTCCATAGCTGGTTCTGTTCTGTGTACGTATAACCACAACGAAATTCCCAAGAAAGACAGTCTAAAATGGATGGATCAACTAATCAAAAACCATCATGCAGTAATCTATGCTAATGCGCCCCATAAGGCAAGAGCCGTTCTACTATGAACAGAGATTTGATCACACCAACGGCCAAAGCAACTTGAAACTCTAACATCTGTTTTATATCGCAGACACGGAATTGTTTCATAATTGAATTGGATACGAATTGGCAGACTAGCTCTTTGGTTTGGTCTAATAGGCATGGGTGCTTTTATCTTTCTAAATCTGGACGTCGCACATCGTAAAAGGGATTTGTATCTCATCTTTGGTTTGTCACTTGTATTTTTTATCTCCGGTTGGGTTGGCCTATTTAGATATTCGAGATTCTGGAACATGCTTGAGTGAATTCTTAAATAATTTGAAATCCATTATTATAGTAATGACCGTAAAGCCAGAAACAATGGCTTGACGTAGCGTGGTCCCGTAGGAAGCTATATGCGAACGCAACGCAAAGGTGTTGGTTCAAAGGAGGCAATCTCCAAGTGTCCTGCACAAGGGGCCACGCCTTTTGATTATAATTTGTTTTTTGTTTTCATCTTTTTTTGGAAAATTACAATTGCGATAATTATACCAACAGCGCCAGCAATCCCAGCTATAATTAGATCCGAGAAGATGGTTCCATAAAGAGCAAGGACCGTAACATTGAACGCATAAGCGGTCATCGTTCCACTTTTGAGATCAAGTAGGTTTACCCTTATGACATGATTTCCAGATTTTTCAAAAACATAATCAGTGTAAGAATTTCCACCGTTGTATTCCGTTGGTGGAAATGATCGTAACAAATCATCATTGTGATAGATCTTAAGACTCATTCTGAATTTGTCTATGTCTTTTCCATATTGGTCCATAAAATGAAAATGAATCTTGGTGTATTTGCCAACCTCTGGTATGGATGGCATTGTAGTAATTTGAATTTCATAGTTTCCAATTCTTGCCGAGTCGGAACTAAACGAGGGATGAATTACTTCATAGACTCCTATGCCAACAAAGAAGCTACAATAAATGGGCAAAAAGAGATAATATCGCTTCTTCATTGGGTGAGATAGAAAGAATTCCTATATTACATTTGATTCCCTTCGAGACACTAATAAACAAAGAAAGTATGCAGGATTTTCAGAGAATACTTGTTACCGAGAAAATCAATTGGAGTAATTATCATAGTTATCGGCGTAGCAATCGGGGTATTTACGTACATACAAATCAGTCTACAACAGAATGAAGCTACTCACAGTATAACAAGCAGGAATCAAAATCCGTACATTGAGGAATATTCTTTACCTGTAGGTTCTTGGCCTAATGGTATTATAGCTGACAAACAAGGCACAATCTGGGTCGCTGCATCAAAAACCAATAAGCTGTTTAGTCTAGAACCCAAGTCCGGAATGATAAAAGAATATCCTATCAACGATGAAGATTCCACCTCTGATAACTTGGAAAGAAATTCTACTATGGTCTGGGCAATTGTTCAAGATAATGATGGAGTGATATGGTTTTCACCACTTGGAACTAAATCCATATGGACATTTGATTCTACTACGGGAAAATTTCATATGATCAAATCGGAAACTGGATCGCCATTTCAGATGAAAGTTGACAAGAATGGAGATATCTGGTTTACAACATTGAGTAAAGACACACTAGGTGTTATACAGAGTATGGGAAATGATAGATACAAAGTATCGTCATTCTACCTTGGTAATGATACCAACCCTGCGGGTATATTCTTACAAGATGATTCTGTTTGGATAGCAGAAGTAACTACTCAAAAGATTGTTCAATACAAAATAAGCCAGCAAAAAGAGCTTGTAAGAAACATAACTAAAACACTTGAAATTCCTGCTAGCGTAAAGACGATCCTTTCAGCCCCAACTGATCTCATCGTATCAGATAATACGGTATGGCTTACTGAACATGGCACGAGTTTTCTTACGGAGTATAAACTAAGTTCTGGTGATGTCGTGAGGTATCCTACCTCTCAAAACATCTATCATGCTACTACTCTCCCCTTTTGGATTCGAAATACAAGTGATGGCAAAGGTTTGTGGTTTAATGAACATGAAGGCAACAAGTTGGCCTATTTTGATATCTACAACAGAACTCTCCTCGAATACAATATCCCATCACTTCCAAAAGATGGCTTTCTTACATACCCTTTGAATATTGCATTGGATCCTTTTGATGATAAAAAATTGTGGTTTTCTGAATGGAATACAGATAAAATTGGATTAGTAAATGGAAAAACTGCTATCCACTTTGGAATCAGTGCAGACACAGATAAGATCATGCTTAGAAATGATACGTCAAAAGGAAATATTGTAAATTTGGAAGTTAGCGGACAGAGCCCATATAGCTCAAACGAGGTTTTCCTAAATGCGTCTAGCTCCATAATGCCCACTGCTGGTTTTGGCAATATGATGGTCAAATTTTCATCAAGTGTGTTAGATCTTTCCTCTTCACATAGGGCACAATTATTTTTGCAAAATCATGGTGTACCCGCAGGCAACTATACTCTAGGAATTAGTGCTTCTGATGGATTTGTAACAAAAACAATTTTCCTTGATCTAGTTATTCCTTGAAATCGTATTTCTTTTCTTTATACTATTCTCTGAACCTGACAAAATTATCTTCAAGCTATTTTATGTTTTAACGCATATTCTTTGATTTCTGGTAATCTTAATTCATCAACTATGAAATGTATGTAATCCTCTTTGTATTGTGGCAATTCTATTTTGGTTCCAGAATCCGAATAGTACTCACGCGGGGTATCTCGACCAAGTAAATCATGGGCGAGTTTTTTCAATTCATCGAGATGAAATTTCTCTATTAGTGTATACTTGAGCGGTAATTCTTTCTCAAATATTCTATCTTCTTTGTCAATTTGTTGTTTTATCCTTAAAATTTCAGTCTGGCTTTTCTCTGAACCATCTGTCTTTTTATCTAAGGCATCGGCAAAATTCGTAAGCTGAATAATTTTTTACCGAATATATACCATGAAACTGATCTTGCAAACCGCTTTTTGTTCTTAATCATAACCTTCTCTTAAACCTCGAACTGCGAGAACCTGTAAGGGTCTACAATGAGCCAGTCATTACATTATAGAGGTAGCGGGCCTCCTATTCCACCCAAAATTTCACCCACCCTGATTTACTCATGCGATTCTATGGAGCCCGCTACTTATTGGCGGCACTATGATATCAAGCTAAATTGTTATCATAGTAGCTAAATAGTATCTATGAATCACCACTGAGTATTATATACTGTGAATACTAAGTACGGAAGTGAAATGGCCCAAGAAAGCATCCCACTAAAGTATGTAAACTCACTTTCTGACACGAATCACCTTGTGTTGCTTTATGATGATGAAGAATATGCACAAAGAATTGAGTTTGAGTTCTTGAAAAAAGGCTTGATGACTGGAGATAGTTGTATCTACGCAACAGAAATGGATCCTGGACTAGTAATCTTAAAAATGATTAACAATGGAATTCCAGTCAGACACTTTCTTAAGAAAAATCTACAGGTCTACCAGATCCCTCGTCTAACCGACGAAACAGAAATTATGATAAAATATGCAAGAAAACTATTCAAAAAGATTCTTGAATCTGCTAGCCCTCCGTATAGCATTGTAGCTAGAATAGTAGCAGATATTGGCACACCTGAAGGAATACTTGCAGAGATGAAACTTGAGCGCGAGTTTCACTCCAACTTCTCTACCTTTGATGGTTATGTTGTATGCCCATACGATATATCAAAACTTCGAGTACATCGAGAAAACAAGTGGATTCAATATCTATTTGAGACTCATCATGCAACCATCTATGCCCTAAAATCAAACCAAGGCGGAGCATTTTATCTTCAGTAATATTGGAGTACAATTAACGGAGGTTGTTTTATTATCCTGTAGAAGAATCTGCTATACCTAGGTTCCAATTTATGTAGTTGGTATATATGGTACTAAATTATAACCCCTATAAGTGCCGCAAACAAAACCGATTGTTGATATAGTAAATGTTGTTGCCTCAGCCTCGGTCGATCAAAGAATTGATCTCGTGGAAATTACAAAAACTTTTCCCGATGTCGAGTATCACCCAGAGCAGTTTCCGGGCCTTGTATTTAGACTCAAGTCTCCAAAAACTGCTACGCTAATTTTTAGTTCAGGCAAGATGGTTTGTACTGGTTCCAAGTCTGAGGAGGCTGCAATCAATGCAGTACAAACCGTAGTGCAAAGGCTCCGCAAAGGTAAGATAAAGATAAAAAATGATCCCGTGATTACAATACAAAATATAGTTGCTTCCGTGAGTTTGGGTGGAAAAGTACACCTGGAAAGGGCAGCACGAAGCCTTCCAAGAAGCATGTACGAGCCAGAGCAATTCCCTGGTTTAATACATAGAATGCTTGACCCGCGTTCCGTAGTACTAATCTTTGCTTCTGGAAAATTAGTGTGTACTGGAACAAAGAAAGAAGCAGAGGTATACAGGGCAGTCCACAACCTTCACACTCTTCTAGAAGAAAAGAAGTTAATGGAATACGAATAATTATTGATTTTTCTTCTGACTGGTTGCCGATTTATTTAGAATAGCACTACCGCCAAATGCTATTGCCAGATTGAATGCTAAAGCTATTACAGCTATGTATAATGGACCAAAATAGGTCTTGAAAAGTGATGAGGACAAAGGACCAAAGTTGTTTGCAGCCTCTATCATGTATATGCCAGATCCTATGCCAACAAGTAGGCCTATAATAAGCGGCAACTTCCTAAGCGATTTTACATACAGCCCAAAAAATACTGCAGGTAGGATTTGTGCAATCAAGACTCCGCCTAAAAGTTGTAGTGATATGGCATAGGTTGCAGGTACTGTGAAGACAAAACCTAGTGCTATAAATTTGAAGATGGTCGAAGAAATCTTGGTTATCCTAATTTCAGAATTATTTGACAGACTTGGCTTGATTTCTTTAATTATGTTTCTGGTAAGGAGATTAGCTTGGGCCATTGCCATTATTGCAGCTGGTACAAGACCCCCTATGAATATCCCAAGTAGTGCTATTCCAGAAAACCACCCAGGCATGGTGAAAAGTATCAAAGACGGAACTACTAGTATACCACGGGTGCTTTCTGGAAATCCTGATAGAAAATTCATGGCCTCAGGTACACCGTAAACCAATATTCCCATCAGCGCAAGTATTGCCAATCCAACTCCATAAAGTGGAAGTAGCGCGGTACTTTTACGGAGTTTTTTGGCGCTTTCTGCACTTAGCACACCATTTATTGCATGTGGATAAAGATAGAGTGCAAGTGCACTTCCAAGAACAAGTGTTGCGTATGCTGGAACAAGGGAATCAGGTAAGGTAACATAGCTTTGGTTTACTTGTTTGAACGCGTTTCCAAATCCACCAATGCTAATTGGAACAGCTATTATGACTACAATTACTGTAATCCAGATCAAGATATCTTTGAAGACTGCAGTTAAAGTAGCTCCACGTAAACCACTTGTGTAGGTAAATGCAGCCAAGACCACAAAGGCAATCAACAGTGAAATCTCTTGAACTGCCTGAGAATTTACAGAACCTGCTAACATTACGGTCAAGACAGACTGCATGCCAACTATTTGCAGGGCAATATAGGGAAGTTCTGCGACTATGCCAGTGATGGCAATCATTATTGCTAGGGTTTTACTGCCAAATCTGTCCTTTACAAAATCCGAGGCTGTGATGTATCCTCGTTCTCGTGACAAAGTCCAAAGCCTAGGCATTGTCACTAGTGCAACTGCAAAAGTTAGCATCACATAAGGAATTGCAAAAAAATACAACGAGCCCTTTGCAAAAATTCCAGACGGGATGG
>MNFB01000021.1 GCA_001917995.1 Thaumarchaeota archaeon 13_1_40CM_4_38_7
AATATGCGTATGGGTAAATATGGAGCCCCGCTATTCAATGACAACGATACTATAATGACTCACTGCAATGCTGGTGCCTTAGCAACAGTAGGTTATGGAACGGCTCTTGGGGTAATTCGCGCAACTAAAGAAAGTGGAAAGAAGATCAAAGTAATTGCAACTGAGACAAGGCCAGTTATGCAAGGTTCAAGGCTTACTGCGTTTGAGCTAAAACACGATGGCATTGATATCAGCTTGATTCCTGATACTGCGGTTGGTTATGCTATGGTAAGAGGATTGGTTTCAAAAGTGATTGTAGGAGCAGACCGAATCCTGCGTACAGGGCATGTGTACAATAAGATAGGTACATATCAGATTGCCATATTAGCAAAACAGCATAAAATTCCGTTCTACGTAGCTGCTCCACTTTCTACCTTTGACTTGAAAAGCAGACCCGATGAAGTCATTATAGAACAAAGAAAGGCAAGTGAGGTAACGGCAATAGCGGGAAAAAAGACTGCTCCTGATGACATCAATGTAATTAATCCAGCCTTTGATATGACTCCTCCTGAACTAATAACTGAAATTATAACAGAAGCAGGCACAGCAAAACCGCCTTTTGAGGAGTCTATCAAAAAATTATTCGAGTTAAAGCTGTAAGGTATTTATTTCATAGTTGAATGTAATCAGTTCATGACAACTGTAACTTCTGAGCAGGTTCTAGATTCTTTAAAACAATGTATGGACCCTGAGATTCCAATCAATATAGTAGATATGGGATTAATCTACGGAGTAGATGTAAGAGAAAATAACAAAATCGATATTAAAATGACAATGACAACCCGTGGCTGTCCTTTACATGATACGTTGGTAAATGACGTAAAAAGATACGTAAACAAAGTTCCTGGTGTGACTGATGTTAACATAGAGATTGTATGGGAACCTCCTTGGACACCAGAAAGAATGTCAGAAGCAGGAAAGAAGCTGATAAACTATGGTAAACAACAAACAATTGCTCCAATAAATTATGAAACTGTGATGCCGCAAGGAATGGGTTCTCTTGTAAAACAAGAAGATGGCTCACTAGTCTTAATGAATGAAAATCAACAAGGGTTTATGGTGAATGACGCAATAATTGATTTTTGGAGATTATGTAATGGACAGAGGAAAATAACAGACTTGGTAGAAATGTTTGCACAAAAAATTGGTCTTCAACGAGGACAGGTAGAAAAAGAGGTTCTCCAGTTAATACAGCAACTCCGAGATGGTGGTTTAGTTTCAATACAAGAACCCGAAGTCTCAAATGTCCAGTTCAAGAAATAGGTTTCAAATTTCTTTGATTTCAGTAATTGTACCTTGAACTGAATCCATTTTCACTATTACTCTTTTTTCCTTAAATCCAAGAGCAACATACCAATCTCCACTATCAACATCGTACTTGGTCTCTAGCGTTTTTACCTCTTCTACAGTAACGCCATACTTTTGTACTATTCCAGATATTGCAACCGGTACTGCTTCTTTCTCAGTGGGAAGTCTTCTTTTCATTAATCCTATTCCAGGACTCATACACTCATTTTGTTCATGAGGTATATGAGTTATTAGAATAGTCAAAGATCCCAAACTAGCATTTGAAATAAAAAAGCATTATCTCATGAAAGAGCTCAAAAAATGTAAAAGCTAAAAATTTTAAAACAAAATTCTATATAGTATGCCATAAGGGAGTCTATCCAGATGAGACTTCAGACCTTTTATAGCTCATTTATTGCAAGATCAAGAACAATTTTATCAATAGTTTCAGTTCTTGCAATTTGTGGAACCGTAATAGTTCTTCTTGGAGGTGTATGGGATACTGCATCCCACGCATTACGTGTACCAGATACTTTCTGGACTATTCAGCATGTGACAATCTATTCAGGTGCATCAATGATAACTTTCTCTGCTGTCATGGGAAGTTTACTTCTTTTCAAGACTGGTAACAAAAAGATGGAAAAAGGAATAAAGATAATCCTACTTGGTGCAACTATGCAACTAGCTGGGGGTTATGCTGATTATAATTTTCATGAGGTATATGGCATTGATGGACTTGTGACCCCATCTCATCTTACTGTAGAAAGCGGTTTGCTCCTAAGCAGTATTGGTGGTTTGATAACATTGTCTACATTTGAGTATGGTCATATAAGAAAAATAATCCCATTATCGATTGTAGCGATACTTCTTTCTGCAGCTTGGGTTGGTTTTAACCTTTTTTTGTTAGTTGGAGCTGTTGTGATGTGCGTGCCAGTTTATGAGCTCTTCTCATCTGGTTGTGCAGTGGTGTAACTTCTTAGCTTTTTGTATCCAGCTAAAACTAACATAATAGCTCCTATCAATATTAGAATCGCCGGTGTGGTAATTTCTTGAACTCTGGTATCGCCAAGTTCCGCAGTTAGCTGAACTGGTTTATCAGAAATGTTGGTTACTTCAAGGGTAAATTTTCCCGGTTGGTCAAATTTGAAGTAATTTACAGTTACCTTGTTAGTTATCTTTTTTACATCGTAATAATTTCCATGTGAATCAAGTATCTTGGCAATTAGCACGTTCCCTGAATAACTGTCCATAGATATGATATAGAACCCAAGGCCGGGCCCAAGAAGATCTAGAGAAACACTTGCAGAATTAGATTTGTCAAGAAGAAATCTATTAGAGTTTTTCGTAACCTCAAAAAACAATATCCCGATCCATATGGAACCAATTACTGTAAGAGTTAATCCTATATTGAAGAAAGAAACCAACCGCATAATTATGTCTGGTCATACTGCTATCTATCTATTATCAAGGGCCCGGAGGGATTCGAACCCTCGACCTGGTGGTCCGAAGCCACCCGCACTATCCTGGCTATGCAACGGGTCCAATCAAGTAAGAATTTAACGGGGCTAAATATCTGTCTAGGTAATTGAAGATCTCCAATAGAGTTGCTGGAGTGGAATACGCAATACGTGATATTGCACTTGAGGCAAGAAAACTACAGAAAGAAGGAAAGAAGATAACCTATCTTAACATAGGCGATCCATTACAATATGGATTCCAACCTCCTGATAATGTTAAAGAGGCATTGATAAAGGCAGTTAGAGACGGCCAGAACTACTACGCAGTTTCAGAAGGATTGCCAGAGTTAAGACAAGCTATTGCAAAAAAAGAAAATGCAAAGGGCCTCAAAATTTCTGAGGATGATATACTTGTAACAAATGGAGTATCTGAAGGTCTTGAGATGCTTACCGCCTCAATAGTAGAGCCAGGAGACGAAGTACTCATACCTGGTCCGTATTATCCACCATATGCTTCCTATGTCAGACTGTTTGGAGGAAAACCAGTCGAATTCTCTGTTGATTTACGTAATTCAACTCCTAATCTAGATGACATCAGATCAAAAATTACAAGCAAAACCGTAGCAATATGTCTAATCAGTCCTAACAATCCAACTGGCGCAGTATTTAGTGAAAAGTCATTGAAAGACTTGGTGGATATCGCAAACGAGCATGAACTCTATATAATCTGTGATGAAATTTATGATCAAATAGTCTTTGATGAAAAATTTGTCGGAATAGGCAAGGTCAGTAATGACTCTCCCGTTATTTTGCTTAATGGATTTTCGAAAGTTCATCTAATGTCAGGTTGGAGAATTGGATATATCGTATTTAACCAATCAAAAAAGCTCGAAACACTTCGTGAGAATGTACCAAAACTTGCAAGAGTGCGAATTGCTACTAATTTGCCTGTACAGTTTGCCGCCTTGGAATCTTTGAGAGGACCTCAGGATTATATTCCGAAATTCGTCTCAGAGTTGAAAAAACGGCGGGATTTTGTAATTAAGAGATTAAATGGAATGCATGGCCTGAGCTGTTCAAATCCAAAAGGAGCTTTCTACGCCTTTCCAAAAATAGAAAATAACAAATTCAAATCTGATAAAGAATTTGTTCTAGCTCTTTTAAAGTCGCAGGGAATTCTTACTGTCCATGGTTCTGGATTTGGGACTCAATATGGAAGCGGTCACTTTAGAATGGTGTTCTTACCTCCGATTGAAGTTCTAGAGAACGCCCTTGATAAAATAGAGGAATTTGTGGCCTAAAATTTCCAAGTTTTGATTCTCTTCGGTGTTATTTCAATTATGCAATCAGTGTCATTGAGAAGCTGTTGCGCTGATTTGTTTCTGAGGCTTTTGAAATAACGAAGAAGAATTCTCTTAGCAATTAATTGTACATGTTTCTTTTCTAGAATCAATCTTGCCTTGCCTACTGCCATAATTCCAAAGATATCAGGCGAACTAACTCCTACATCTACACAAAAGGAAATCTTGGAATTTTGTTTAATATTTTTTGCCTTTTTCGTACTCGTATTTGTTCCAACATAAAACTTACCACGCGAATAATCATACCAGACAGGGACTATGTGTGGACTTCCTTTTGGATCTATTGTTGCAAGTCTCATAATTTTCTGTGACTTTAAAAAGTCTTTACTCTTCATAACTGACTCCTCTCAATCCAAGTATTATCAAAAACCCTCCAATTCCAAACATGGTAGCTGATATCTTCTCACTTGTGATCTCAGGTGAGGTAAAGAAATCAACTACAAAATCAGGTCCAAAGATAAAAAGATCTCTGACCACAGCTATTGCCCCAACCACTATAAATAAAACACCCATTGCGGTGAACCAGTTTTTTCTTCTAACCGTCATCCTATATTTTTGTAAATACTAACTAAATTATCTTTATGCCAGGGTTCTTCATCTTGTTCTTTATCATTGCATTAAGAAGAATCGGCGTTGCTGTTTCAGCCAGATATGATAAAGAACCGGGGCCAAGCAAGATGGGTCTGAGATTTTTTATTTCTGTAATCAGAGCACATACTGTATTCACAGCATTTTCGTTATCACCACAAACGAAAATGTCTGAGTCAAGAATTAGTTTGGGATCGAGTAGCTTCTTCTCTGATATGGTATGAAAAGCTGAAACTAGTCTAGTTTTATCTTTCATGTATTTTTGTACTAGCTCAAAAGCAGATGGTTTCTTTTCTTTAAATGAAATGAATTCAAAACCTGCATCAGTTTTAACTAACGGTACAATCGGAGAGATGACTACACAGTCGTCTTTTACGTTAGGAAGAAGTTGAGAACATGTAGAATCTATGTTTTCATACGGAATGGATAGTACCAAGACATCACATTCTTTTGCAACAGACAGATTATCCTTCCCAGTTATCTTTCCAGCAACAGTACCATATTCTTGACTTGCTAGATTGGAATATTCCTGCGCTGCTTCATTTGCTCTTGCACTATCCCTAGAACCTATCAGTATGTCATGTTTTACACACCAACGCAAAGCAAAACCTTTTCCCATCCCGCCAGTTCCACCAATAATTCCAATCCTCATGAAATCATGCTCTGGTAATCTTATTATTATCTCTATTCAATACTTGGTTTCATTATTGCCATTCTTTCTTTTTTTACGACATGCTCAAGCAACAAACAACGTCCATAGGATTCTTGCTGGGCGTTCAACAGGATATCCACTGACTGACCTTGGTGCACAGCAAGCTGAAAAGATAGGTGACTTTCTAAAACCACTTAGCATATCTAGAATATATTCTAGTCCTATAGAAAGAGCCGAACAGACAGCGAAGATAGTCTCAACTAAAATCGGATTAGATTACAACGTTGATGAAAGGCTAACAGAAATCGATATGGGTGTCTTCTCTGGAATGTTCTACGACGAAATGTTTGCAAAACATGGGAATATTTTCTTAAAGTTTTATCAGGAAAATCCAATAGTAGAAAAAAATGGGATAGAGCCATTTGCAACTGTCAAAAAAAGAGTTTTGGACATGATTAATCATTGTTCAAGAAAGCATAATGGTGAGAACATTTTATTTGTGACACACATGGATCCAATAAAATCGATACTGTCCACAGTTTTGCAATTAAAATCTGAATCATTGTATGAATTGATAATAAGAAACGCCTCATTAACAATTTTGAAAAATGAGCAATCTAATCTTTCAGTAGTTGCAATTAATTCAATGTGCTCGGAAAGATATTCTCAAGAATAAAGAATTGTAAAATGAAGAGGTTTTGTCCAATTTGCTATCTAATGTGAGACAGTTTTGTAAAAGGGATCAATCTTTAACAGAACCAATATCTATGGGTAACCGGCATCATGAATAGGTTGAAACTACTAGTAGCAATTTTCCTACTAATTGTGATGCTAGCTAATTTTTTTGCCCAGGCTTATGCGTTACAATTATCTACTGATAGAGATGTATACTCTGAGGGACAACCACTCCTAGTTTACGGAAAGGCTTTACCCGATGAACCCTTAATCATGAGATTGTTTGCCCCTGATGGCACTATCGCGCAATTCAACCAAATAACAGCTGACAGCAATGGAGACTTTAGTCATATTTTGATCAAATGGCCCAACGCAACTACCAATTATGCTTATGGAACATACTCTGTAGAAGCAATAGCCACAAAGGAAAATGGAACATCACAAAAAGTCGATGTAAAATTTGCACCATCTTCATCACTTGTACAAATTCCAATACAAAGAACAGTTTTAACTGTGGTGTTTGCACCTCAAACTGCCGCAGTTAACCAAACGTTTCGAGTTTTCGTTCAAGTGACTAGTGATGGCCAACTAGTAGCGGCTTCAGAAAAACTGCTTACCACGTCACATGTTCATACTCCTGCTGGCGATGTAGTGATTCTAACAAATTCTATAAAAAAACTTCATGATGGACTTTACTACACAGATTTTACTCCCTCTCAAGAAGGAACATATGTCTTTCATATGGTTGCCTATTTTCAAGGTACGAAATCTCAGGGTTCCGCTGCAACACTAGTACTCAAACAAGATATTAACGGAATATCAAATCAAATATTAAAGCTAAACTCTGTCTTAGATTCGACAACGCAAGAACTGGATAAGCTAAAGACAGAAATTCAAGGCTTTGGAAATGTGTTGGATACTAGTCAGAGATCCATTACACAAGTAAATCAGAACATAAACAAGACCGTAACATCAATGTCTGAATCTGTGCAGAGCATAGAGGCAGCATCTGGCCAATTTAATTCATTATTCTTGCCCGTGGTGGCTTTGATAGCGGTAATCATTGCATTACAAATAACTATACTTGCTAGGCGACGCTAACTCAATGTTAAAGAACAAATCATTTACTACTAAAAAGATAGCACTTTTTTTAGCTTGTATCTTAGTTTTCTCTTTACTTCCAAAATCAGCCATCGGGTTTTATGATGTTGATATTCCACATCAGGTTTCGGAGCCAACAATTAAACAATCAGAACTGATAAACTTTCAACCCTCTGTATATGAAAACCCAATTAAGAGATACATAGTTTTTGGTCCAGGTCATGTCTCAGACATAGCATCAAGAGCTGATAATGTAATTTACGGAGTTAATTCAGACCGTGGATCCTTTGTGGTAGGTACCTTCCGGCAAAATGAAGTTTCAACTCTAAAATTACAAGGATATAATGTGATCGAAGATCTACCATTAGAGTTTGATTCCATAAAGTCAAATGTTTTTCCAAACGAAGTTTCTAGAATTGACAAAATCCTTGGTTCAGATAAGGTAATTCACAAGTATGGATATACAGGACATGGCATAAGAATAGGAATTGTGGATACAGGTACTGATTTTTCAAATCCTGATATGAAGGATTCTGTTGCTCGTGATGAAAGAAATATCCCTGTGATGATTGATGCAGATGGTCAGGGTCTCGTCCTAACAAACGCTACGTTTGTCGCAAATATCAATAAAGATGTAATTCAAAATTATACAAAGACCATTTCTAAAAATGCCACATCTTCTGTTTATGTCAACTCAAAAGGAGTCTTTCTTAACATAAACAAAGGAGGGAAAGGAACATACATCCAAGTCTATAACTCCTTATATCCAAAAGGTGGAAGTTCAGTCTTAAACGGTACTGTCTCAAATGACTACAAGATAGGAAAGGATGCAAAACATTTCATCATGTCAAAAAGTGGAATCTATCATTTTGGTGTGATTTATGAGAGTGTAATGCAAGGTCAATCTTTCCTGTTACAATTGGTCCCTGTACTTGTCGTAGATTCTATAACACCGGGCTTGTATGATACCATAATTGCAGACATATCAGATTCATGGATGGATTTCACAAGATTTGACAGACTAACGCCTCCAACTTATGATTTTGATTTCACTGATGAAACTCCTATCATTCTTGGAAATGGAAAAGAGTATCTTGTTTATGATTCTAATCACGATGGAAATTTAGACTATAGCGCAGGTATAGTAGGTGCACATGTACTTGATGTATATGGAATTATTACAAATTCTTCGCTGATTAACAGCAGAATAGGTGCAGTAAATGGTACGCTACTTCCTCCACTTGATCCAAAAGGTAACTTTTTTGGAATCATGTATGATTTTGGTGGGCATGGAACAGGTACAGCGGCCTCAATAGTTTCTACCGGCAAGGAAGCATATGATATCTATGGTAATTCAACAAAGTATCACATAAGGGGTATCGCTCCAGAAGCAAAAATAGTTCCAATAAAGGCACTATGGTTAGGTGATGCAATATACGGATGGTTATGGTCAGCCGGATTTGATCAAGAAAAGAATAGCTGGAAGTTTGCAGGAAAACCCAGAGTTGATATTTTATCTAACAGCTGGGGCATTTCTAGTTTTCCCACACTCCAATCTGTACCGGGACTTGATATGCAGTCTCTGTTGCTTAGTGCACTCAATGTACCGGGTTCACTTGATAAGAACTACCCAGGAGTTTTAGCTGTTAGCAGTGCTGGAAATGCGGGCCCAGGATATGGAACCCTTGGAACTCCTGACGCTGCACCATTTGGCCTCACAGTAGGGGCAGTCACTGACAATGTATACGTGGGCTATGGCCCATTCAAGAACCAGCCTAGATTTGGCAACACTACTTCTCATTATGGCGAGGTTTCAGGTTTTTCTAGTAAAGGACCATCTCTTATAGGTGATCCAAAACCGGATTTGATGGCAGTTGGTGAGTACAGCTTCACTCCAACATCAGTTACGAAATTCAGCAAAAACACCAATGGTTCCTTTGCGTTATTTGGAGGAACTAGTCTTGCAGCCCCTCTTGTTGCTGGCTCGGCAGCAATTCTGATGCAAGGTCTAAAAGACAAAGATATTCCATACGATCCTTTTATGATCAAAAATATACTAATGTCTACTGCTACTGATATTGGCAACGATCCGTTTACACAAGGCTCTGGTCTAGTTAACGTAACAAATGCAATTAATTACGTTACGGGTAACGATGATGTTTTCATAGTGTATAACAATGCTACCTATTCTAACATAAAGAAGATCTTAGACTTATCTCTGAAATCTATGAATTCATCTTCTGTTGGTTTGCAAAAACTTCAACTTGTCAACAATACATTCCAACAAACTTCATGGTTTGGAGGACAATTATTTCCAGGAGATAGGACATCTGCTAGCTTTACGATTGTGAATCCTACTGACCATACACTTGACGTTGAAATATTTCCTCAAAAACTGGGGTTGATTAACGTATCACAATTTAATAGTACCACAGAACCTCGTCTAAAGGATCCGCTGATAAATAAATCAGGTGTTTATAGGCCAAATTACATTCCACTAGTTGAAATTAAAAATCACACACGCCTAATCTCATTCTTTGACAAAACAAAACCAATTCCAGATGACACATCATTGATGGTACTGGACCTATCCTTTCCATTTTCTCAATTCATGAATTCTTCTGCTAAAACATACGCTGATGACATGAAGATTTCATCTCTGTATCTTTATGACTGGAACAATAAAAATAATGATACAAAGCCAGCCTATCAAGACCTTTCTCTGATAAATAGAGGCGGTTCATGGGGAACAGTTCAGGAACTCAGAGTCTCTGATCCAAACTCGAAGATCAAACATACCCCATTAGTAGGAGTCTATCCTGTTCCAACTAGATATTCATACTGGAGAGGAGATACAAAGCAAAACTCTACGTCATCAGACTTTACTATTACAGCAAGCTATTACAAAAAGACAACATGGAATGATGTGTGGCTAGACTCTAACATTATGCAAATAAAACCGCATAGTTCAAGTGTGGTAGTTGCAACGTTATTGATACCACCTGACCAAAGTCCCGGTCTATACCAGGGTTTCATTATCTTTAAAGGAAAATCACATTCTGTTAACGTGCCTGTTTCGTACGCAGTAATAAAAAAACTACAGCCAAAAGATTTGCCCACGGTAATAGAAGGTTCACAAGGAGACACACTTTTTGGAAATGGTTACGTTGGGGGTGGATTTGATATGTCCAACAGATATAATGCAGGCGATTGGCGTGAATATTATTTTGATATAGAAGACAAGACAGTAAACTCGGTTGCAATGAATATTTCTTGGGAAGATCCTGATACCAACCTTTCAGTTTTTGTAGTAGACCCTGTAGGAAAGATAATTCAGACAAATATGCCACCAGGTGTGCTCGGACAATTTCAGGGCTGGCCTACCGGTGACTGGCTTGGCTCAAGTCCTGCATTTAGTGAAGGGGGAGGATTTTACCCAATCAAAAATAAAGATGCAACCTCAACAGTGCTATATGCACCAATAAATCAGACAGGCGCGTATTCTGTTTTAATTCATACAACATTATTTGGGGGGCGTTCTGTGGCTGAGCCTGTTACAATCACTACTAAATTTTCAACAATTCTCCCAAATGAGGCTGCTCCTCAAATAAAATTGGGCATTCCGCAATTCGTAAACAGTACATACAAATTCCTTCCGCAGATAATAGGAAATAATATTGAAAGTGAAACATATTATCTAGATTCAGAAGCCCCCAAGACAATAAATGATACGACGCCAGTTGAAATATCGAAGAATCTTTCCCCAGGAGAGCATAAACTAAGAATTGTTATAACTGACAGTGTAGGACATATTGTCTCAAACGAGTTCACATTTGTAGTTGATAACACTCTGCCAAAAATTACATCAAAATCACTTACAAATGGCTCTAGTGTTTCAGGTATAATTAATATGGACTTTGATATCAATGAACTAAATCTAGCACAAAATAACTGGCTTACAGTCAAGCTTGCAAACCAAACATTCTATGATAACAAGGAAATTCAATTTGACACAAGACTACTTGATAATGGCCAATACACCGTAGATGCAATAGCTAAAGATAGGGCAGGAAATGTTGGAGAAGAGAAAATAACAATAAGCGTAGACAATTCTGGCTCTAACGTAATTTTTGGCCAAAATAAGGACAATCAGTATTTTGTAATTTTGATTGAAATACTGATAGGACTAGGTATAGCGTCCTCGATATCATTTATTACTTTTAAAAAATTTAAAATTTCAAAGAGAAGCTAGACAAGATTTATATGCAATTTTTCAAGAACGAAGATTCAGATGTCTGAGCAAGATTCTGCCAAAGGCACTCTTTCTAGACGTGATTTTCTAAAGTTACTTGGTGCAGCTGGCGTTGCGTTAACATTTACACCGTTTGTTCCTTGGGGAAAGTTCATGCCGAATCCATCAAGTGCTACACTGACAAAAGCGCAAGTAGTTTTGCCAGATGGAACCCAAGCTAATGTTAAAACGTTTCCAAAGAATCATTCAGAGGTTATTACTTACCCATCTTCAGGAGATCCTGTTCTTGACCAAGAGGCATTTAGGAAATGGCAATTTATCAGATTGCCAGAGGAACTTGGTGGCGATAAAGACGATGTTAGTGCTTTTCGCGTGTATAGCATGGTCTGCCTTCATCTTTGGTGTCTTTGGAAATATTGGCCACAGGAAGGCAGAAAAAGAGGAGAATGTCCATGTCATGGAAGCATGTACAATCCTCTAAACGGAAAGGCATTTGTAGGTCCAGCCTCACTTCAGGCTCCTCCATCAAATGTTTTGGCAACTCTTTATCTTGAGGCTGACAATGATGGTAATCTGTGGATAAA
Organism: Thaumarchaeota archaeon 13_1_40CM_4_38_7; assembly: GCA_001917995.1. Lineage (GTDB taxonomy): Archaea > Thermoproteota > Nitrososphaeria > Nitrososphaerales > Nitrosopumilaceae > Nitrosotalea. Next base: position 11,997 of record MNFB01000021.1, read on the forward strand.
GCCAGCGGTGTGGAACGTCAACGAAAATGGAGTAATTGGATATGGTCGTTTCCTTAAAACGTAGAAACGGTCTAGTAGATTTCTTCTACTGGATATGGGATGGATTGGAGAGAACTATATTAATCGGTACAAAATTTTCTTTTCCAGCTAGATTTGTGAGTCCTTTTGGATTTCTTGGTATGCTGACATTTGTTATGTTTATTATCTTAGGAATTACCGGCGCATTACTGATGTTTTATTATCAACCAATATTGGATAGATCTTGGGATAGCGTAGCAAAAATCAATAACGACGTACCATTTGGCTTTGCCATTAGGAATATTCATTATCACGCATCTAATGCAATGGTCCTCCTTGCCGTGCTTCACATGTATTATCAGTACTTTAGTGGAAGATACAAGATAAGAAACGAAATCATTTGGGTGGCCGGAGTTATACTTGGTACTGTTACTATTTTGGAGGCATTCACTGGATATGACATTATATTTAGCGAACGTGCCGAACTTGCAATTAGTATAGCAGCTTCACTTACCAATTCTATGCCTGTAGTTGGACCTACTATACGTGATGCTATGTTTGGTTCAGGATTTTTCGACTTTATTCTGAGGTTTTATACCTTACATGTTTTCGTTCTTCCTATAGTAATGCTTGGATTGATGGCAGTTCATATGCCACGGTTTTTGGTCTTTGATGTACCAATGGTAATGGCGATTTCAGGAGCCGTACTTATCACTGGAGGAGTATTCCCAGTTGACTTGGGCTCAAAGTTCCAACCCACTGTACCTCCAGGGATCACTGTACCGGAATGGTATCTCACAGGAATCTATGCATTTCTGAGAACACAGTATGACAAATACGTAACTGGAGTTTTGTGGCCGGCCCTGTTCATCATTGCATTAGCCATGACACCATTCATTGATAGATACAAGAGATTTTCGTGGAAAGACAGGCCACTTGTCACTGCCTTTGGAATTACAGGAATTGCTCAAGTTATGGTAACAACTTACTGGGGTTTTTACATCACACCAGATGTAACAAAACCTTTGGTTGCAAGACTTGTAATCGACCCTATATTCTTCTATACCATAATGCTGTTGCTAGTTCCAATTGGATTTGGATTCTCATATATGATGATATTACTTGCTAAAGAATCCGAAAGAAAGGCAAAGTTAGCTCAAGCAAAAGGTCCTCATAAGGTCGCAATGATAAATTTCTCAGGCAAGTGGATAAATTGGTTGATAGTTGCTCTCTTATTGTTTCAAGTATTCCTAAACATAGCTGCCTACAACGCTATACTAGCAGGCATGAAGAACTTTAATCTTTTCTTGACAGGACTTATTCTAATGGTATTTGCTGGCATGTTCCATCTTTACAGATATGGACTCAATGAATCAAAGAAGATTCCGACTCCACCTCCAGAACAAGCTGAACCTCCAAAACCATTAGGTCAACCAGAACCATCAG
>MNFB01000026.1 GCA_001917995.1 Thaumarchaeota archaeon 13_1_40CM_4_38_7
TACAGGCGGGCTGCCTGTTCCTTTGGGAGTAAACGTGATGAGTGACCATTTCGGAATAGACACAATAAAAAAATTCGACGGATTTTTCCGAGAATCAATTGTGTATGGCATGGCCCGTGTCAGTGAGGCAGTAGAATATGCTATGCAGTATAGTAGAGGTCAACCAAAAGATCTCATTGCACGATTTGTGCGGATGTATGTAAATGATATAACAATGGAGATGGGGGTACTCGGCGAGCATTCAATTAGGACACTCTTTAGCTTTGGAATAGAAAAGGGACTAGTACCAGACTTTGATCTGAAGATAGTTAATGGTTAATTAATACTCAAATAGAATAGGTCTTCAATGGACAAACGCATTATTGCGCTTGGCATTGCCATGCTAGCAGCTGGCCTCTCGTTTTGGGCGTATTTCAATATCAGTGAACCTGTTGGAAAATCTGGAATGACTGAGGAAGAGACAAATTCGTTCTATGAGCAGGTAGCGATAAATACAGATCTAAAAAATATATCACAGCTTGTAACAGGACTTGGTTTTTTTATTACTTTGATAAGCTTAGGTTTAAAGCGCAGAAAGAAAGGAGGTGTGGGAAAGCCTATTACCCAAAAGCCTGACTTGAGCTAGAATGCCTTCAAAATATTAAAGAATGTATCTCTTTGAGCTGGCTCTCTTCCAATTTCCTTTATCATATTTGCGAGCTCCATAATTGAGGAGTTTGTTCCCTTACCTGCTGCTTTGTAGATTTCCTCAGAAAAGGCAGTGCCAACTAAATCATTTCCCCCATAGGTAAGGGCTACCTGTGCAAGCTTCTTTCCTAGTGCAACCCAATAAACTGAGATATTATCAAGTTCTCTTGCAAGCATCAATCGTGAGACAGCTATGATTCTCAGATCATAAGTTGATGGGCTTTCTGAAGTGATTAGCCCCTTTTTCTCAAATTCCGTATTTTCCAAGCTAAACTTTAGTGGAATAAATGTGATAAATCCCCTGGTTCTCTTTTGTACATCTCGTAGCTTTACTAGGTGATCAACAATGTGCTCGGGTTTTTCTATGTGACCAAAAAGCATTGTTGCATTGCTTTTGATTCCCATTTTATGAGCCTGCTCTATTGTATCGAGCCACTCTTGCCCGGAACACTTGCCACGGACTATCTTGTTTCGTATATCAGGATGGAAGAGCTCTGCTCCACCTCCTGGCATAGAGTCAAGTCCTGCCGCTTTTAGCCTACTCAGTACCTCTTTTACTGAATTTTTTGTCAGTTTTGATATGAAGAATATCTCTGCACCAGTCAGTGCCTTTATGTGCATTTTTTGATGGCCATGTTTTATAGTTCTAAATATCTCTTCATAGTATTCTAACTGGAGCTCAGGATGAAAACCGCCAACTATGTGAACCTCGGTGGCACCCATCTCTTTTGCTTTAGTAATTCGTGATTCGATGTCTTTGACAGAAAGAGCATAGGCATCCTCTTCGTCTCCTTTTCTGTAAAAAGCACACATTTGACAACTTGCTGCACAAACATTGGTATAATTTAGATAGTAAGACGCCGCAAATGTTACTCTGTCACCTACAGTTTTTTGCCTTATTAAGTCGGCGGCAGCCCCCAGCATGTAAAGATTATCATAAGACATTAGCTCGATCCCATCATCAAAAGTGAGTTCTTCTCCTGCAATGGCCTTTTCGAGGGCTTTGGATTCCTTCACCAGCTTTTCTAACACATACTCCTTAGAAATCACTATCAATATAAAATTAACAAAACTTCGCTAGATTATTGTATACGCGTGACAGGATAAGATCATGAAATTACATCATATAGGAGTGGTCGTGAACAGGATACAAGATTCCGTAGGTGAGCTCAAAAACTATCTGGCTTTTCAGAATATAAGTTTGCCAACTCCAGTAGGCAGCCAGAAGGTCAACGTTTGCTTTTTAAAAATTGGCGAACCTTTCTTAGAATTGATTGAACCAACTTCTACTGATTCGCCTATTAACGATTTTGTAAAGAAGGGAGGAGGAATTCATCATCTCTGTTTTGAAGTCGACGATATTCATAAGGAGCTAGGCTCTCTGGCAAAGAAGGGCGCCACCATATTAGTAAATCCGGTAAAAGGGTTTGATGAGAGGCTCATTGCGTTTGCTGATTTAAACATGAAAAACACAAGATGCGGCCTTATTGAACTATTAGAAACAAAAGGAAAATCTATGTGATTATCTTAATGTTGTCGTAATTCCGGGCTCTGACTAAGATCAGTACCTACAAGATCCAGGAAGGCCCTACCCCTGTCCGTAACACTAAATGCACGATAGGGTTCAATTCTTTCTTCTATCAAACCCATATTCATTAGGGAGGAGAGATATTTCTTTAATTGACTGTAGCTAAGGTTTGTTCTGTACAGCAGATGCGTAGATCTAGTTGGCTGAAGCATGTTGACCATCAAGTCACTCATGATTGTTAGCTCGTCTCTTCTTCCCGATACTTTGGCTGATAACCCCATGGTTCACATATTCAAGATATAGCTTAAGAGCATTGTGATTCTTACACCCTGATCGTCAACATGTGTTTTATTACACCATTTTTGATGTTAATTATATTTTCCAAGTTTAATTATGATCAGGTATAATCGTATAGAAATGTTAGTTCAGTTAGCTTGTTTGAGCGTAGTTGTATCAATCTTTTTGTATTCAAATTTCTCATAACTTCTTTTCTAAAATTTCTTTCATAGTTTTCAGCACTGTATAAATTAATTTTCATGCCAATTACTACGCTTTAAGAAAAATATGACGCTTTGCTCATAACTCAGAATTTTAGCGCTATGTAACGTGGCTATTTCCATTCTCGGAAATGAGATTAAGAAGTAAAGGGTTAAATATCAAAAAGTCCCAAAAATAACCCTGATGTGGTTGGTGGGTAAACGAAGTGCATTGGATATTTTCGAAGGAATTCTAACAAATTTGTCTGAAGGCCCATTGAAGAAGACGCATCTTACCCACAAGGCAAATCTTGATTCTCGGTTGGCCACAAGATATATTGAATCATTAACAAAACTTGGATTGGTTACAAAATCGAACACAGATGGATCACACTTTATCATAACAGAAAAGGGTAGAGACTTTTTAAAACAATATTACGGATTAGTTAAATTTGTAAATCTTAATAGTTGACTCTTCAATTTTGAATTGTGTTTCAAATATTAATACGGAGTTTTTATCTTTCATCATCTAAAAGCTCCATTAATAGCTGATTTGTTTTTGATGGACCGGTAACTGTTAAAGCGATATGAGATGGATCCCGCTACATCTTTTAACATCTTCAAATCAACATCAAAATCAATTTGCGCCTCTTAGGTTGCTTATAAAATTGAGCTATGTCAGTGATGATACATACAGTTTTTATGAGATTCCGTAAATCCAAAACAGGTGATGATCACGTGTTTGAAAAACAGAATTAATTCTCAATATTTGATACTATAGTTGAATTTATGCAGAAGGAAAATATAATATCGTTTTCTTTCTTTATAACGTGTATTGCAACAATGATAGAATTTAACCCAACACTAACTATAGCTGATAGCATAATGACACTCTTAGAAATGAAAAATGCCCCAATGAATGTGAATATGGTAGAAAAATTATCAAATGTTGATCATGCAAGGTTCAAATTGGTTTTTGACTTTCTGTTAAAATTCAACGTCATAGAATACACCTTGGATGGTCACACAGTGAAATTAAACCACTCGTTATTCATACATAATCACTAGAAATAATCTTCACAGCGAGGCAAGAAGTACATGACACGAAATTGAGACATGACAGTACTATAATTAACACGTAACATACGGCAATCTCATCATTGATTGATCTAGGTAATGACAAAATCTAGCAAACAAGACGCACAATTCAAGCCTTTTCTGTGATGAAACGGGCTTTAGGTCTCGATGCGAATTTATGGAAAGTCAAAGAGCAGATATTTCTGGTTTACAGAGGTTGCTAGTACTTGATGCTCCAATGCCAATGACTAACAAAAACAATCTCGAAATAGTAACCTAAGATATTGTCTGGCGTGTAACGTTCAACTCGTTTTTGTAGTACAATTGTCGATTAGGCTTTTTAGCTATTGTATTATCTTGGGTCGCACTCGTGCAAAACCAAATTCTGTCTAATTTAAAAATCAAACGTGAAATTCTATCATTCTAATTAATCCATCATATTGTTTTAAAAAGTCTCTACCCTTTGATGTTATGATATAAAACGATTGATCCTTCTTCGACTTTGAAACCAGATTCAGTTCCATTAACGCGTTAATGTACTTGCAGGCCAACCGAGAATCAAGATTTGATTTGTATGTTATATGCGTTTTTTTTAGCTCTGCGTCTGCTAAAGAAGATAGAATACTAGAAAATATTTCTAATGCGCCCCGCTTACCAACCCACACGGAAATCAGATATGTCGTACAAAGTATTTATCTTTTTTCATTTTCTACCTTGAATTCTCATCACAGGATGTCTTATACTTTGATGATATGACGAATTGTACAGTATTAGGTAAAACTGCTAAAATCAATCTTTTATGATCTGTACCACATTGTCTCTAATTGCTTTGTTATCAAAAGTAACCTTGTTGCTTTCTATAAAGTATTTAATTTTGTGAAAATCTTCCCTACTTAACTTGTCAAGTGCAAACAAACCACTTACAATTAAAACATTCACAATCGTTGACAGGCTCCAACTTGTCTTGGTGTTACCGATAAGTTGACTCTGTATCTCCCTCAATTTTTCTTCTAAAACAGTATTAATGGTTATGCTCCTCTTTCTCTTTCGGTTTGGAACATCTTGTTTCTGCTTCTGAACAGTAGCCATTATAATGATATTCTTTTGTTGATTTAAAAATAGTCTCTGCCAAAGTTGGTAATATCATTCACGTTTGTATCAGACATCTTTCATATTATGGGGCATTGCGAATAGATGAACTTCGGAAAACGGGCAGAAATAATACATCGCGCAATAAAATAAAACTAGCGGAAACATGATTTTGTTATGCTCCAAAATACCCCTAAGTGTTACTCTTTAATTACAGTCAGAAAGTTATTAATCGATTTTTTTGATGCAAATTCTGCAAGTTCTGTCTCTATTTTTTTAACTATTGCTCTATAAGACATACCAAAAAGGGCCTTGAGTACTTTATTGAGATATTCCGGATGGTCATAACAGTCAATAGGAAGACAGTGGTATTGCTCGTACAACATTTTTATGACCTTTTCATACACCGGTTCTGCCATCTCAATCAATGTCCCTTCAATAGCTAGTGCTACCAAGATCTTCTCAGCTTGGTTGTTTGTCAATATTTGGAGTTAAAAAAAAGTCATAATAAGAATTGGGTAGGAACTACTCTGTATTGTCAAATACTAGTTTAAGATCGGATACTGCTGGAGTAGACGACTCCGCCTACACGTGAGTGTGAAAGTAGCAAAGTAGGAAAATAGGACATTATAATTATAAGAAAAACCACCATACAATGCCATGGACTGCAATCGATGACCAGCCAGATACGTCCATATCGATGTCATGGAAACTGTAGCGTCTGGACCAGAAATAACTAAAGGTTTCTCACAAACCTATCTGATAAATCCCATTATGAGGTAGTTTCATCCTTTTATGCTATTCCAGATTTATTTTGTCAACTATCAGATTAAGCTCGACTTTTGTTTTGTTGTTCATTGTATTGGTCAAATGTGTGATTAACGTTAATCTTCTCTTTACTCCATCAAGCTGCAAATCGGTTTTTATCAGTATTGGCTTAAAGTCAGCGCTTGGACCAAGCATCATCTTTGGAATTTCATCTATTATGGAGAGAACCCGCGTACTTGCTTTCGCTTTATAGGCAGTCGTATTGGTAAAATAGACTCCTCCCCGAGTGGTTGGTTTTCGAACCGGAACTTTTGATTTTTTCACGGAAAACCGTTCAAGAGAAAAGCCCTTTTCGTCTATGTACAAGGTTCCCTGTAATTCTGAGATTTCTGAGATCTTTGAGAGCAATGCATCTTCAGTAGTCATATAAGATTTGATTCAAGGAAACCTGTAATAACCTTCCCTTAAAAATGAAATAAATTTCTGCCCACCATGCATGAGACAAAGATCACGTGTCTCTTGACTTTAGGCAAAACAAAATCATAATATTATGCAGAATCAAACTTTTTTGAAATAGCCAATTCTTACCTTATGGTCCAAAATGAATAAAGCAGTATTTTCCCTGCAATTTCGAACCGTGCATATGCACAATTAATTTGTTCTTTTTGATTTCTATAACACCCAAATGTTGTTTTATTCCAAATCTTGATTTTTCTTGCGCCACAGCTTCTTCGAAGAATCCGACCTTCAAATAAGGCATCTCGATGGATGGTCCTCTACCGATACGACAACTTCCATGGCATGATGTTGCGATTCTCTTATTAGAACAATTCTCAATGCTTATATCTTTACCACCAAATTCAACATGGGCATGCGTATAAAGTATGTTGCACTTGCGTTATTGATCCTAATACCCTCTTTCATAAACTTGAGCGTTCCAATTTACAATAGGGAATATCCAGAACTTCTGGGACTGCCCTTCTTTTACTGGTTCCAGACGCTCTGGCTTTTTGCGTCAGCCTGCTTCTACCTGTCCTTTACCCATATCATGGAGAAAGAAAAATGATTGGCCTAGATGTTACTATTGCCTTCATTTCTTTGTTTGTTGTCTTTATTTTTCTTGGATTTTACGGAAAATACTGGCGCAGGGGAAACCTAAACCACATTCACGAATGGTCATTAGCGGGAAGAAAACTAGGTACGACACTTGTATTTTTCCTCATAGGGGCAGATATTTACACTGCATACAGTTTTGTTGCAATACCATCAGGAATTTTTGCAAAGGGCTCGTTGTACTTTTTTGCAATTCCCTATGTCATGTTAACTTTTGCTGTTGCACTAGTGACAATGCCTAGGCTATGGACACTGTCTCGAGAGAAAGGATACATTACTGCGTCAGACTTTGTAAAAGATAGATTCAGTAGTAAGACCCTAGCAATGATGATTGCTGTCACTGGCATCGTTGCAGAGCTTCCCTACATTGCACTCCAAATAGTTGGCATGCAGTCAGTCTTGACGGTGATGTTGGCTGGATATACAAATTCCAAGACTGTTCAGGAAATCGCACTCTTGATTTCTTTTGTTATCTTGGCCGCATTTACCTACACAAGCGGATTGCGTGGGGCCACTTTAACTGCAGTCTTCAAGGACTTTCTGATCTGGATTACAGTAATTGTAGTAATAATAGCTGTTCCAATCAGTATCGGTGGATTTGGAAATGCATTCAAGCAAGTAAATGAAAACTATGTTACTTTACCCAATTCACTAGTACCAGCCTATGCGACACTCGTTCTTGGAAGTGCGCTAGCACTCTATCTTTATCCGCACGCGGTAAATGGCGTTCTAAGCGCTGAAAGTGCTCAGAAGCTCCGCAAGAGTACAGCACTTCTACCCCTATATGGCGTTGGTTTGGCAATACTTGCTTTGATGGGAATATTGGTCTATGGTGTGCCACAAGCTATGAGTTTTCTATCTGGATTTCCCGAGAGCACACGTGGCATACTAGTAGTTCCATCTTTGATACTTTTCACCATGCCTGGATGGTTTTCTGGGATAGCCTTACTTGGGATATTCGTTGGAGGTCTTGTGCCAGCTGCAATAATGGCAATGGCTCAAGCTAATCTGCTTACGAGAAATATCATCAAAGAAATAAAGCCAAACTTATCAGATAGTTCTGAAATTAGAATAACCAAGATTTCGTCTACAATTTTCAAATTTGTCGCACTAGGCTTTGTCTTTACTGTGCCTGCAACATATGCCATCTCGTTACAACTCTTAGGTGGAATTTTGATCGCACAAATTCTTCCTGCGGTATTCTTTGGATTATATGTAAAATCACTTCGAAAA